>JAISML010000219.1 GCA_031276775.1 Eubacteriales Family XIII. Incertae Sedis bacterium
CCGGCGCGGACGGATGGGAGGAACACGCCATTTGCACCGGTCGCATGATCAGCGACGCGGAGCCATCCTATGTCGGTCTGCTCACATTGATGACGGAGCCTTCCGCGCCCTTGCACGCGGAGATCCGGGAAGGGCGTTTCCGGTTGCTTTCCCCCCTCGGCGTGGTGGAGGAAACCATCCTGCTGTTGGAGCATACGGAATTGCGCAAGCCGTGTGTGTTTCGAAGCAACCACGCTTCCAACTATCTGTCCCTCAAAGGCAATCTGCCGGAGGACAGGGCGCGCATGCTGACGGAACTCAAAAGCGTGAGAAACCGGGACGATCTGGTGAAGGATGAACGGTTTCGCATGTTGTAAGATGTGCGGACAAGGGGAAAAGGGGATGCGGATCGAAGGGCAGACGTCAAACATTTGAACGGAGAAAGGCGTGGCAACGCGCACAGAACCGAAAAACGAAAGCGCACCGGCGCAACCGGCGCGAAATGTCCGAACCGGAAAGCGCAGGACGAGGTTGCGCATGCGGAGAAGCGCGCGAAAAGGGATGCGCGGGCGCGGGAAAATGCTTTGAAACGACCCGATTCGGACCGGAAACTGTCCAAGCGTCCGGATCGAATCCGTCAGTATCTCATCCACTTCATGGATGATTTCCTCTTCGATGAATTTACGGAAGCCTATCTGAAATCAGGCAAGTTGGAGAATATGATGCGGGGTGTGCCCATTCCGCTTCGAAAGGAAGACGCGGAAGCGTTTCGCGGCGGGAAAGGTTTGCCCGTCACGCTGATCGGGGAGAACATGGCCCGCGTCATCGGCATCGATCCGAAATTCCGTCATGCGGAGGCATATGAGGCGTTTTTGCTTCGATTTTTGGGCAGACGCGTTGCGGACACGCTTGTGCGCAACGCGAAACAATACGCCGACAGCGGGGATTATGAAGCGGCCTGCATCCATTTCCGGGCGGCTTTGGTCCTGAAGCCGGAGGATCCCGCGGCCATGTACGGTTATGCGCGGATCTGCCGCGCCATGTACAACAAAAGCGCCGACGCGGTCTATACCGGAAATTTCAAGGCCGAATCCTTGGATTATTTGGAAATGCTCACGGAACTCCATCCGAAATTCGGGCAGGGCTGGTATTATTTGGGTTACATGTACCTCAACCTGGGTCTGTACACAAAGGCCTGCCTTGCGTGGGAGAGTTTTCTGCCGCTTTCCCGCATAGCAAAAGATCGCCGGGAAATCGAACTGCGCATGGAGCAAATACGGACGCCGATGGAGATCGAACGGGGCTGCAACGCGGCGCTTGCGGGGCGTTGGGAGGAAAGCGCGCACATCCTGGAACCTTTTGCGGACAGCGTGTACAAGGATTGGTGGCCGCTGTGGCATTATTTGGGCGAAGCGTATCTGCACACGGATCGCCGCGACAAGGCAAAAGAAGCGTTTCACAGGGTTCTGGCATTGAACGCGACGCATACCGGAACCATGGAGACCCTGATCGTTCTTTACGAAGAAGAAGAAAATCCCGGCATGGTCAAAAAGTACCGCGACAAGATCGCTTTGCTCAGGGAAAATGGATGACGGGACTGCCGAATGCGCGCGTTTCGGGTATTATATATACGGTATAGGACATGGAATGGGATTACGGGAGGTAGAGATGATTGTCACGTTGAATGCGTACACCGAGGAGCTTGACGACGCCGAGGCGGCCGTGTCGCAGGTATTGAGCCAGTTGGAACCTGAATTTCATCTAAAAAGCAATGCCATCGGCATCGTGCAGTGCTATCCCGAATTTTTGGACAACGGCATTGTCGAAGCCATCGCCGATGCGTTGCCGTTTGATATTGTGGGAACGACCACCATGTTCAACGGCACACAGCGCGATCACGGCGGTTTGGGTCTTTCGATACAGGTGCTTACCTCCGAAGATGTGTTCTTTTCTTCCTATTATTCCGCGCCGCTGGCTGAGAATCCGGAGCGGAATGTGAAGCAGAGTTACAAAGCCGTTGCGGCGCGCCGGGATGAACCGCCCGTGCTCATGTTTACATTCGCTCCGTTTTTGAAGACGATCGGTGGGGATGAATTGGTCGCCTGGCTGGATGAAGCGTCGGGCGGCGTGCCGAATTTCGGTTCGCTGGCCATAGATCACACGCCCGATTTCAGCAAGGCGAGGAGTTTTTTCAACGGGGATTATTCATGGGATCGGGTTGGCTTCGTTCTCGTTTACGGCAACGCGTCGCCCCGGTTTCTCATGGCCTCCGTCGCGGAAGAAAACATCCTGCCCCAGGCGGTGACGATCACAAAATCAAAAGGCAATGTCCTCATGGAAGTGAATGACATCCCGTTCGGTCAATATCTGGAACAGTTGGGACTTGCGGACGGCGAGTCCATTACCGCAAAGGAAACCCTTCCGCTGGTGATCGACATCCTGGATGGCGCGCAAGCCGTCGCCCGTTCCATGATAGCGCTCACGCCCGAGGGGCATGTGATCCTTGGCGGCACGGCTCCCGTCGGCGCACAGCTTCGCATCGGAACCATGACCTACCTCGATGTGGCGGAAACCGCCGAAATGATGTTCGACGCCGCGATGGCGACGGAGCGTCAGCAGTGCTTGATTGTGTTCTCCTGTCTCAGCAGGTTTTTCGCCCTTGAGTCCCGTATCAACGACGAGATCGAAACGGGCAAAACCTTGATTCAGGATCATGCGCCATTTTTGTTCGGTTACACGGGAGGCGAGATATGTCCCGTTCCGGGCGGCAGACGCAACAGGGAAGGCACGATCAACAAATTCCACAATTTCACCATCATTGCCTGCGTCTTTTAAGGAGGCGCCGATATCATTGCCTGCGTCTATTAAGGATGCGCCGATGCAAGCCGTCTATGGCGGCGCGGCAAAGTCTTGGCGGGCGTTTCCCCGGCGGGAACGTCCGCCTTGGATTTCGCGTGGGTGCGCGCATCGGTTCCGATCATTTTTCAGTGGGTCAGCTGATTTTTCAGTAGGTCAGTTCGAATTTTACGACGCGGGCGTCGCTTACGGGTATCTGTTTCCAATAGATCATGGATATTTCATCGTTTGCGTGATAGATGAATTGCAGGTCGTCTTCCGACACTTCAAAGCCTTTGACGGCGATCTCGATCATTTCCGGTTTGCGCCCTTCCAATTGACTGCGCACGATGGATCGAAACGTGTCCGGATGTTCCGCGTAAAGCCCGGATTTTCGGTAATAGAGAAAATCCGTTCCGTCGGCGGCGGGCCAATATGAAACGTTCCATCGGTGATCGTTTTGAAGCGCCGCGTCGTTTTGCCCGAAATAACAGTGGTCGGCTCTTCCCGCAGGATTGCCTACGGGGTCGTCGAACGTGGCGTCCACGTGATACCAGCGCTCATCCATGAATACGATGTTCCACGCATGGCCCACCCATTGCCCGTTGCCGTTGTTTCCGTCCCCGATCTCCATCTTGACCGGGACGTCGGTGGCGGCCAGCAGGATCAATTGAAGCGCTTCGGCATAGCCTTGGCACATGGTTCTGCGATTGATGAGCGCGCCGTATACGCCGTTCTCAAAGCCCGATTGGGGGATCGTGTCGTCGTAGGCGAGATGGATCGCCAACCAGTCGTGAACAGCCAAAACTTTTTCGTAGGCGGACGCGTCGCCGACGTTTTCCGCACCCGGGTATATCTCGTCTATGATCCCCGGAAGGGCGGCTGCCACGGCCGCCGCTTCCGGCTGATCGGCCGGAAGCGGAAAGTCACTGTCTTTCATGCGCTTGAGGATGTAATAATTGATGGACGGTTTTAGATTGAAACGAACCCTCATGACGTCGACAGGCGTCGCGTCCGCCTCGTCGCTCAGCAAGACGTCTTTGAAGTTTCCCATGATGCTGTATTGGGTGGGCGCCCCCCAGAACGGATCCAGGTTTTGGGCAATGTTGGCAGGATCCACGTCGTTTGAGATCATGTCTATGAGAATTTCCCCCTCCCCGTCTTTGAGCGCTTGCAGGAGCGCCTCGTTCACTTCCTGCATGGAGGTAAGCGTACTCTCCTTCGAGGGTCCCGACCGCATGAAATCCGAGAGCAAATCCGGAAGACCGCAGCCGGACAGAACGGTCGCGGCAAGCAGGACGGCCGCAATGAAAACGGCGGGAAAGGCGGAACCCCGTCCCCGATGTCCGAAAATGTCCGAAAGGCGCGCGTTCATTCTTTCCTCCGGGTGGGTATGGCAAATGCTAAGATCATCGCCGGAATCGACAGGGCGGTCAGGAGGAAGAGGGCGGTTTCAAGTCCGAAACGATCCCCGACCCATCCGACGACGGGAGAAAACATGCCTCCGACGCTGATGGTCAGCCCGAACAGGATGCCCGACGCCATACCGATCCGATTGGGCAGAAAGTTCTGTCCTGTGACGATGATGGTACTGTGCGCGCCGTTCAGCGCGAACGAGATCAGCATGCCGGTTACGGTGGCAAGCAACAAATGACGGTTCAGGCAAAAGAAGAGCATCAGCGGCGGCGTCAGACAGCAGCAGAACACGATCACTTTTCGGAATCCGAGTTTGTCCGCGAGCCGTCCGCCCGCCAAGGTCGCGAGCGCGCCGGCGACGGCAAACACGGAAAGATTGGCGTTGCCGACCGCCTCCGATTGGAACAGGATCCCGATCCAGAACAGCGGAATGAAGATGTTCAGGCTTATGCCCACGATGGAACGAAAAACCATGAGGAGCGATACGATGGCGAACCCTTTCGGATTGTCCGGTTCACACGCGCGCCCGGTTTTGGACTTGTCTTCGTAATGCCGTGTGAGAAGCGTTTTTATTTTGCTGTTGTTGGCAAGCATGACGGCGCTCATCGCGGCAGTGGGCAGGAGGAAAGCGAACGTGCCTTTCAGACCGAACAGGAGGATTGCGACCGACGCGTACAACGGGCCGATGACAAAGCCGATGTTGCCTCCCACGGAAAAGACGCTCATGCCGGTTCCCTGGCGATCTCCCGAAACGATGCGCGCGAGTTTGCCGCCTTCGGGATGGAACAGGGCGACGCCCGTACCCATGACAACTGAGGCGGCGCACATGAGCGTATAACTCCCGCAGATGCCCAGAAACGAGATTCCGGCTCCGGCCGCCATGATGCCGACGGCCATGAACCAAGGTCGCCGGATGCGGTCCCCGAGGTACCCAAACAGCGGCTGTATGACGGAGGAAACCAAATTGGACGCAAACACGATGCCCGCCGCTTCCGCGTAGGAAAGACCGTACTTCGCGATCAGGAACGGCAGAATGGCGGGAAGCGCACCTTGCGTGAGATCGGCGCAGATATGTCCCGACATCGCCAAATAATGGTACCTGCCGACGCCGGCCGCGCGTTTGTCCGCGCTGAAACTAAACCGCTTCATGCGTACGCGCCATTTCAAATTCTTCGACGATCTCCCGCCCGGGGGCTTTTGTCGCAAGGGAAAAGACCACGATGGCGAGTGCGGAGAAGGCAAAAGCGGGCAACAGTTCATAGATGTTCAGGACGCCGCCCAACGGACGGATGACCAATTTCCAGAAAAAGACCATGCCGCCGCCGGCCAGGATCCCCGCTATGGCGCCGGCGCGGGTGGTGCGTTTCCAGAAAAGGGTGAACAGCATGAGGGGACCGAAAGTCGCGCCGAAGCCGGCCCACGCGAAGCTTACGATGGTGAAAATAACGCTGTCTTCGTCGAGGGCGATGAGAATGCCGACGAGGGAAACCAGAACGAGCGTGATCCTGCCGGCTGTCATGACTTGTCTGTCCGTCGCGTCTTTTTTGAAGATGCCTTTGTATAAGTTTCTCGACACGGCGGAGGAGGCGATGAGCAGGTAGGAGTCGGAGGAACTCATGGTCGCCGCGAGGATGCCCGCCATCACAACGCCCGCAAGGAGCGGAGGGAGCAAGGCGCCGGCCGTGTGGATAAAGATGTTTTCCGCGCCGCCCGCCGTCAGAAACGCGTCGGGATAGACTGCCCGGCCCACGAGTCCGATGGCCACGGCCGCGAACAGGGAGATCAGCACCCAGATCACGGCGATGCGCCGTGATCGTCTGAGCTCATTCACTTTGCGGATCGCGACAAAGCGCAACAGCACTTGCGGCATACCGAAATAGCCCAAACCCCAGGACAGGGTGGATATGATCGTCAGCGCGCCGTAGCCTCCGGCCGCTCCGAAGATCGGGCTGCCCGCCGTACTCAGCCGTTGGACGCCGTCCGCGTCCGTTTCGGGCGTCGCGACGCCGAAAAAATCCAAAAACCCCGGGATCTCCCCCAGATTGGACAGGACTTCGGAAAGACCGCCCGCCACGAAGACGCCCGCGCCCAATACGGTGACCAAGGCGAATATCCTGACGACGCCCTGAATGAAATCCGAAGCGCTTTCGGCCAGAAATCCGCCGAGGAACGTGTAGGCGACGACGAACAGTGCGCTCAGTACC
>JAISML010000246.1 GCA_031276775.1 Eubacteriales Family XIII. Incertae Sedis bacterium
TATCCGATAATCACCAATACGACCATGGGCGTCTCCGGCGCCATCCTCACCGAATCGGCTCTCGCTTTCCTCGGTCTCGGCGATCCCAATGTCGTCAGTTGGGGACAGATCGTCATGAGCGGCAAAAGCTATCTGTTGGAAGGCTGGTGGATATCCACGTTCTCGGGACTCGCCATCGTCTTTACCGTCGTGGCGTTTTACCTGCTCGGAGATGGTCTGAACACCGTTCTCAGTCCAAAACTGAGCAATGTACGCGGCAAAAAAGGGGAGGGGGCAGTCAAATGAGTTTACTGTCGATACGGGATCTGTGTGTGGACTATCGCGCGGGCGACCGCAATGTGCGCGCCGTGGATCGGTTTTCCCTGGACATCGAGGCGGGGGACTCCCTCGGCATCGTCGGGGAATCCGGTTCGGGCAAGAGTACTTTGGTCTTGGCTCTGCTCCGCTTGCTGCCGAAGAATCAGGCCATCATCCAAGGCGAAGCGCTGTTTGAAGGTCAGGATCTGATCTCGATGCCCGAACAGACGTTGAACGCGCTCCGATGGCAGGAACTGTCCATCGTGTTTCAAAAAGCCATGAACTCTTTCAGTCCGGTGCACCGCGTGGGATATATGATGCGCGACATCTACCGGCTTCATTGTCCCGGAAAAAGCAAGGAGGAAGGGCGCGCGCGTGTGGAGGAACTGCTGGATATGGTGGGCTTGCCGCCCCGCGTGTACGCCCTGTACCCGCACGAATTGTCCGGGGGCATGATGCAACGCGTCAACATCGCGCTGAGCCTGATGTTCAATCCGAAACTCCTCATCCTCGACGAGGCCACGACGGCGCTCGACGTGGTGACGCAGACGCAGATATTGGAAGAGATCGCCGCACTGGAGAAAAAACTGGACATCACGCGCGTCATGGTGACGCATGACATTTCGGTCATCGCATCCTCCTGCAAAAACGTCGCCGTTCTCTACGCGGGACGTTGCTTGGAAACGGGAGCGGTGGAAAAAGTCCTGCTTGATCCTTTGCATCCTTATACGAAGGGTCTGATCAACAGCTTTCCCAAGCACAACACGGAAGAAAAAGAACCCTTGCGCAGCATTCCGGGTTCCCTGCCCGATCTGTCCGACGTCCCGCCGGGTTGCGTCTTTGCGCCCCGTTGCGAACTGGCGCAGGATCGCTGCGTCGAGGAAGCCGTCGAAACGATCCTTACGGCGGACGGACGACGGGTGTGCTGTCATCATTACGGAGGTGAGCGCCTTGCCGAACAATAAGCCCGCGCTGTACGTGGAGAACGTGAAAAAATACTACGTGTCACGGAAAAAACATGTCCTGAGCGACGGAAGCGTCGTGCGAAAAGCTTTCATCAAATCCGTGGACGACGTGGCGTTTTCATTGAAAGCCGGCGAAGTGCTCGGGGTCATCGGGGAGTCCGGCTGCGGAAAAAGTACGCTGGGACGCCTGATCGTCCGGCTTGAACCGACGACGGATGGTCATGTTTTTTACGACGGCGAAGATGCCGAAGCGCTTTTGAAAAAAGACAAGCTCGCCTTTCGGAAGATGACGCAAATGGTGTTCCAGAATCCTTTTGAGACATTCGATCCCCGCCACACCATCGAAAAAGCGCTCCTGCGGACCCTGACCCTGCATCATATCGGAAAAAGCAAAACGGAACGCAGGGAGATGATCCTCGCCCGTTTCACCGACGCGGGTCTGGTTCCGGCGGAGAGGATGTTGGAGCGGTTCCCCCACGAATTGTCGGGCGGTCAGCTCCAGCGCATCTCCGTCATCCGCTCCGTGATGCTTTCCCCGAAAGTCATCGTCGCCGATGAGCCGGTGTCCATGTTGGACGTCTCCGTGCGGGCGGACATCGTCAACATGCTGCATTCCGCGGCGAAGAACTACAACCTCGGATTGATCTTCATCAGCCACGACATTTCCCTGACGCGCTACATTTCGGATTCCATCATCGTCATGTACCTTGGCAACATCATGGAATACGGCAGCGCTTCGGACGTGATTGACCGTCCGTTGCATCCTTACACGAAAGTGCTGCTGTCCAACAGCCCGAATGTGGATCCGAGGGAAAAACGCGCGCCCATCCGGTTGAAGGGAGAACCGCCCACACCGGTGGATGTACCGGACGGCTGCGCTTTTTCGCGCCGTTGCCCGGAGGCAAAAGAGGATTGTATGACAGTAAGCCAACAGCTTCGCGACATAAGCGGCCGCTTGGTTTCCTGTATGCATATTGACTTGTGAATCGGACCCGACAAAATCACGCCGCGACGCAAGACGCGGGGAAAGGAGGTTTCATACGATCAAACGGAAATACGGATTTGAATGTTTCGCCCGTGTTTTCGAACGAATGTGAGAAACAGGGCGGCAAGAAGGACTTCGGTGTATTTTGCAGCATTGCCGTCGAGAACAAAGAGAGGTAAAGGTATGAATAAAAAATTTTTACGACGGATACTTCCGGTGATCGCAGCGATCCTTTTGTTGGCTTCCGCGGCGCTGACCACTGCATGCGGCGGGGACGCGAAAGACGACACGCCCACAGACGGCGCGAAAAATGAGAACGGCATCAAAGCGGGCGGCACGGCCGTGGTCGGTCAGGGCGCCGAACCGATCACGCTGAATCCCGACGGCAAACCCGACGACAACATGCCGCAGATCGCGCAAAACGTCTTCCAGCGTCTTGTCAAGACAAACAACAACCAAGCGGTCATTCTCGACTTGGCCACGGGCTACACGATCAGCGAAGACGGAACCGAATACACGTTCACCTTGCCGGACAACGTCACCTTTCACGATGGCGAACCGCTGACTTCGGACGACGTCAAGTTTACCTTTGACGAGATTCTGAAGCAGAACGGTTGGGTCGCCTCTTCTTTCTCCGGCATCCAAGAGATCACCTGCCCGGATGACACCACCGTCGTATTTAAAATGAAAGAAGTGGATGTCACCTTTGTGGGGAATCTCGCCTACAACGGTACGTATATTCTGCCGCGCCACGTATATGAAGGAAAAGATTGGCTCGACGCGGACGCGCTGATGGAACCCGTGGGCAGCGGACCGTTCAAATTCAGCAAGTGGGACAAAGGCGTCAGTCTTACCCTTGAGCGTTATGACAATTTCTACCGCGGCGAAGAACTGCCGTACCTGGACAAACTCGTGTACAGCTTCATCACCGACGGCAACACGGCGATGCAGGCGTTCTACAACGGGGAAATGGACATGCTCGGTTCGATCATTCCGCCGTCCAGCGAATACAGCAAATTGCTGAGCGACCCCGACATCGAATGTCCCCGCATCGTTTATCCTTCGCGTTTTTACGTCGGATTCAACCTTGAAAACAGCATTTGCAGCGACATCAATTTCCGCAGGGCCGTCGCGCACGCGATCGATTCCGACGACATCATCGCCAAGGCGATCAAGGAGTCCGGTCTGAAAGCGACGACTTGGGTATCCCCGGTGTTCGACTGGGCGCTCAACACCGATCCCGAGGCGGCAGTACCCGCCCACGACTTGGAAAAAGCCAAGGAATACATGACGCAGACCGGCTTGGAAGCGGACAAGGACGGCGTCTACGCGAAGTTTACGGTGGACACGTACAACTACGAGCCGTTCCCCGAGTTCGCGACCGTTTTGAAGGAAGAGCTGGCCAAGATCGGCGTCGCGATCGACATCAATATGATGGAGTACGGCGCTTGGGAAGAAAAAGTGAACAGCGGAGATTTTACGATGGTCATCGGCGGCGGTTATCAGGGGCCGGACATCAGCGCGCTGAGAGACCGAATCACGACCGGGAAGTTGCTGAACCACTTTAATTACTCCAATGCGGATGTGGATCGTCTCATGGCGGAAGGCGAGAAAACGCCGGTTTATGAGGAACGGGCTCCGAAGTATCAGGAGGTTCAAAAGATTTTGGCGCAGGATCTTCCTTTCGTCGTCGTGTCCGAATGGTTGGGATACATGCCTTACCGCGCCTATGTGAAAGGGCATCCCGCCTCCGAGGAAGCGGTGGAAAAGACCGCGTTCGGGGAATTCACCTACGTATGGTTGGATAAGTAGGACACACGGACAACAGCCGGGCCAAACGGCGCGGCAGGATATGCGGGGTCGGCGGACGTCGCGAGAGCGATGTCCGCCCACCCTAATGCCGAAAACCATGTTGCGGCCGAAGTCATAACACACAAGAAATAGCAA
>JAISML010000248.1 GCA_031276775.1 Eubacteriales Family XIII. Incertae Sedis bacterium
ACGGATACGGCGCGCGCGTCATCGCCACGAAATATCCCAATGTGGCGGGTCGGTTCTTTGAACGCAAAGGCATGGACGTGGAGATCATCAAGATAGAAGGCTCCGTGGAGTTGGCGCCGCTTTTGGCTTTGGCAGATGGCATCGTGGACATCGTTGAAACGGGCGCGACGCTGAAAGAAAACGGGCTTGAGATCGTGGAAACGATCCGCGACATTTCGGCGCGCCTCATTGTGAACGTGACGGGGATGAAGCTGACAAAAGCGGAAAGAGACGCATTTACAGGCAGATTGGCGGAGGTGACGGGACGATGATTCGAACCATCAGGGCGGATGGCAGGACGGAATTTGATGCGATCGCGCGCATCGGCAGCCGCGGGGGAACGCCGGACGCGGACACGGAAAGAACCGTGCGCGAGATTCTCGCAAACGTGAAGGAGAAAGGCGATGCGGCCGTGCGGGCCTACGGTCTTGCCTTTGACGGATTTGTGCCGGAACGGCCGGTGATCGGGCGGGAGGAGATGCGGATCGCTTTCGAAGCGGCGGCGCCGGGATTCCGGGAAGCCATCGTCAGAGCTGCCGACAACATAAAACGCTATCACGAAAAACAAATTCCGGCGGGTTATGAGCAGGAAAGCCAAAACGGCGTGCTCTTGGGGCAGATCGTAAGGGGACTTTCGCGGGTCGGATTGTATGTGCCGGGCGGCACGGCGGCTTATCCGTCCACCGTCCTCATGAACGCCATCCCCGCGAAACTCGCGGGGGTGGAGGACTTGATCATGGCGACGCCTCCTTCCGCGCAAGGCGAAACGATCGGCGCGAACCCGAACATATTGGCGGCCGCTTTTGTGGCGGGGGTGGACAGGGCGATCCTCATCGGAGGGGCGCAGGCGGCGGCGGCGTTGGCTTACGGCACGGAAACCGTACCGAAGGTCGACAAGATCGTGGGACCGGGCAATGTCTTTGTGGCTGCGGCAAAGAGGCTTCTTTTCGGCATTGTTGACATCGACATGATCGCGGGGCCCAGCGAAATACTCATCATAGCCGACGCGCACGCGAATCCGGCTTTCATCGCCGCCGATCTGCTGTCGCAGGCGGAACACGACGCCGACGCCGCATCCATTCTGCTGACGACGGAGGAGGACTTGGCCGATCGGGTTGGGACAGCTCTGAATGCGCAGTTGGAGCGGTTGGAACGGCGCGAAACGGCGCGCGCCTCCATCGCCGGGAACGGTCTGATCGTCGTCTGCCGTTCGGAGGACGAAGCGGTGGATTTGGCGAATCACATCGCCCCGGAGCATTTGGAGATACTCACGGAGGATCCGCTTGCGCTTTTGCCGCGCATCCGGAATGCCGGTTCCGTGTTCCTCGGCCCGTGGAGTCCGGAGCCTTTGGGCGATTATTACGCGGGAACCAACCACGTGCTTCCGACCTCGGGTACGGCCAAATTCGCTTCGCCGCTCGGCGTCTATGATTTCGTCAAGCGCATGAGCTATACCCGCTATACCGAGGAAGCGCTGGAAGCGGCGAAAGATGATATCATTGAGATTGGAAACGCGGAAGGTTTGACGGCGCACGTCGCGTCGGTCAAGATCAGGTTTGAGGGCGGCGCGGCATGAAATCCGCCGCGTCGGGGAAAGATGGGAGAGAGAGTCATGCGTATCGGAGAGTTTGCGAGAAAGACGAATGAGACGGATGTCCGCATCGAGTTGAATCTCGACGGAACGGGCAAGGCTGAGCCGCGCACCGGCATCGGTTTTTTCGACCACATGCTGACAGCCTTGGCGGTGCACAGCGGTTTTGACCTTGCAATTTCCTGCAAAGGGGATCTGGAGGTGGACGGACACCACACCGTTGAAGACGTCGGAATCGCCATGGGCCGCGCTTTCGCGGCGGCGGTCGGCGACAAGACCGGCATCGCGCGGTACGGCAGCTTTGCATTGCCGATGGACGAAGCCTTGGCTGTGTGCGCCGTCGATGTCGGCGGGCGGGCGTACTCGGTGTTCGACGCGGATTTTCGCGCCGAACGGATCGGCGATTTGGATACGCAATTGATCGGGGAGTTTTTCACCGCCTTTGCGGTGAATGCCGCCGTGACGCTCCATCTGAACGTACGCTACGGCGAAAACGACCATCACAAATGCGAGGCGTTGTTCAAGGCATGCGCGCATGCGCTGAAAGCGGCGACGCGCGTCGGAGGGACGCAGGTTCTGTCATCGAAAGGAACGATTGCATAGATGATTGCCATCATCGATTACGGGGCGGGAAATCTGTTCAGCGTCAAGAATGCGTTGGATTTCCTCGGTTTTGAGAACGGAACGAGCGCGGAGGAAGCTGATTTGCGAAAGGCGGATTTGCTCATTCTGCCGGGCGTCGGCGCTTTCCCCGACGCCATGCGCATGCTGCGCGGGAGTGGTCTGGTACGCGTGATCCGGGAGGAAGCGAAACGCAAACCGCTCCTGGGCATCTGCCTTGGGATGCAGTTGCTGTTTGAGCGGGGCTACGAATTTGAGGAGACGGAAGGTCTCGGTCTGATAGAAGGTTATGTGGACAAACTCGTCGCTCCCGGGCGGAAGATTCCGCACATGGGTTGGGACGACACGGAGATCGTTCACCCGTGTCCGTTGACCGCAGGGACGAAAAGCGGGGACATGGTGTATTTTGTCCATTCGTACAAAGCGGTCACCGATGAGCGGAACATCGGACTGTCCGCGTTCTACGGGGAAGAGATCCCCGCTTTGGTGTTCAGCGGTCATGTGTACGGGGCGCAATTCCATCCCGAAAAGAGCGGGAGCGTCGGACTGAATATCTTGAAAAATTTTGCTCTGCTGCAGTTTTAGCCGCAGGGCTTGTGTGACGCGGACGCGCGGCGCCGGTCCGAGGCGCGTCCGGGCAGGATCGGAGGCCGTGCCGTTGAAACTGTCGGTAGGCGCGGTTCAAAGCGCGTTCGGGAAAGCCCCGAAGATGGGAGGAAATCCATGTTTGTATTGCCGGCCATAGATCTGATCGACGGCGCCTGCGTCCGTCTGACACGGGGCGATTATGCCACATCCTCCAAGGTTGCGGACGATCCCGAGGAAACGGCTTCCCGCTTTCGGGCGGCGGGCGCGCGTTGGTTGCATATGGTGGATCTGGACGGCGCTGCGGCGGGCGTGCCGAAAAACCGTGACGTCATCGTCCGAATCGCCGAAACATCGGGCTTGGACGTCGAGGTGGGAGGCGGCATCCGGGAGGAATCTGCGATAGAGGATTATCTTGCGCACGGGGTCAAACGCGTCATCCTCGGTTCGGTCGCCCTGAAGAATCCGGATCTCGTCGCCCGCGCCGTGCGCGCGTATGGGGACGCCGTTGCGGTGGGCATAGACGCGATGGACGGCATGGCGCGCGCGGAAGGCTGGCTTGAAGCGAGCGAAATCGGTTTTTTGGAATTGGCGGAGCGGATGAGCGACGTCGGCGTCGCCACCATTGTTTACACCGATATCGCGCGGGACGGAACGCTCGGCGGACCGAATCTCGCGCAGCTTCGGACGGTCAACGAAGCCGTCCCCGCGCGGATCATCGCCAGCGGCGGCATTCGGAACCTGTCGGATATCAAAGCGTTGGCCGCGCTGAATCTGTACGGCGCCATCTGCGGCAAGTCCGTATACACGGGAAGTCTGGATCTCTCCGAGGCGATATCCGCCGCGGAACGGGATTGCGGGCGGACGGCTTCTCCGTGAGAATCCCGCCGCCCGCGAAGAAACGGAGCGAAGAAACAGATGTTGGCAAAGAGAATCATACCGTGTTTGGACGTGCGGGACGGAAAGGTCGTCAAAGGCGTCAATTTTGTTGAAATCCGCGAGGTTGGCGATCCTGTGGCATGCGCCGTGGAATATGACAGGCAGGGCGCGGACGAGATCACGTTTCTCGATATTACGGCGACGCATGAAGGACGCGGCACCATGGTGGATGTGGTGCGGCGAACGGCGGCGAACGTCTTTGTGCCGCTTACCGTGGGCGGGGGTATCCGGACGGCTGAGGATTTCCGCGAACTGCTCATGGCCGGAGCCGACAAGGTATCGGTCAATTCAGCGGCGGTATACCGGCCC
>JAISML010000250.1 GCA_031276775.1 Eubacteriales Family XIII. Incertae Sedis bacterium
AAAGTGCGTCGGCCGGGATGACGGTGCTTACCCTTGAGTAGTAACCGCAATAGCGAATTCGCAACGCATAAACGGACGAAAACGGTTGATTTTTTCCGGCGCTTGCGATATTATAGTAAAAGCGTCAAAACGGGCGCAAACAATTTATTTTATTACGCACATCGGGTGGCTGTGAGTCGGTGCCGCGAACGGGTTCGACATGACCTGCGCGAAGTCTCGCACGATACTGCCCGGTGGAGGAAAGAACCGGAGGTAAAACATGTCAGTCATTTCCATGAAACAATTGCTGGAAGCAGGAGTGCATTTTGGGCATCAGACCAGAAGGTGGAACCCGAAGATGGCTCCTTATATTTTTACGGAGCGAAACGGAATATACATCATCGATCTGCAAAAGACCGCCGCAAAGATCGACGAAGCGTACGGATTCATGCTTGAAGTCGCTGCGACGGGCAGACCGATCCTCTTTGTCGGCACCAAGAAACAGGCGCAGCAGGTCATCCGGGACGAAGCGTTGCGCGCCGACATGTATTATGTGAACGAGCGATGGCTCGGCGGGATGCTCACCAATTACAAGACGATCTCCGAGCGGATCAAGCGTCTTTACGAAATCGAAAAGATGGAGGAGGACGGCATATTTGAAGCGTTGACCAAGAAAGAAGTCAGCAAGCTCCGATTGGAACATGATCGCCTGGAGAAATTTTTGGGCGGCATCAAGGAGATGAAAGGTATGCCCGCAGCCATCTTCATCGTCGATCCGAAAAAAGAACGGATCGCGATCAAGGAAGCGCGGATCTTGGGGATACCGATCATTGGCATTGTGGACACGAATTGCGACCCGGAAGACGTCGATTACGCGATTCCCGCCAATGACGACGCCATCCGCTCCATCAAACTGATCACGGCGGGCATGGCTGACGCGATCATCGAAGCGAAACAGGGCGAAAGCTTTGACGAAAGCGACTCCGAGGATGGGGAATTCTATGAAGAGGGATATGCGTCCGAAAGCGCGGCGGCGGTTGCGCCGGAAGCCGCCGGGATTGCGGCGGCGGGCGAGCCGGAAGCTGCGGTGACGGACGTGCCGGCGCGTGAGATCGAACCGGCTCTTCCCGAAGCGTCGGGCGATGCCGCCGGAACCGAAGCGCCTGTGCGTGAAGCCGACGCGATCATCGCCGAAGCGTCGCCGAAGACCGCCGGAACCGAAGCGGAATATGCGGCGCCGGGGATTGCGCCGGATGCGACGCAGGTTTCCGCAGATGCGGTACGGGAGCCGGGCGCGGAACGCGGGTGAGACCGGGTCGGGATTCCAAAGTCGCCCGGTATCCCGGCGGAGCGGGATGCGGACGCGAAAAAACGGGACGCTTCGGCGCGGCAAAACGGCATAACACGAATTGAAAAAGGAGCGTGGGAACAAATGGCGGTAACAGCTGAATTGGTGAAAGAACTGCGCGCGCGCACGGGCGCGGGCATGTTGGACTGCAAAAATGTGTTGGTCGAGGTCGACGGCGATATGGACAAGGCCATCGACACATTGCGGGAAAAAGGACTTGCGAAAGCGGCAAAGAAGGCCGGCCGGATCGCGGCGGAAGGTCTCGTTCGGATCAAGATAGCGCCGGACGGGCGCAAAGCCGGCATCATAGAAGTGAATTCGGAGACGGATTTTGTCGCGAAAAATCAGGATTTCATTGACTTTGTCGATACGCTGTCCTGTATGACGGTGGACACGGCCGTCTCGAATCTCGATGATTTTCTTGCGAAGCCGTATGACGGGCAGCGGACCGTCAGGGAGAAGTTGACGGATTTCATCGCCACCATCGGTGAGAATATCAATGTGCGGCGTTTTGAGCATTTCAACAAGCCCGGTACGGTCTATGTCGGATACCTTCACGGAGCGGGCAAGATCGGCGTTGTCGTGGGATTGGAAACAGAGGCTTCCGCAGAGGAAGTGACGCCGGTGGGCAAGGATATCGCCATGCAGATCGCGTCGATGAATCCGCTGTTCATCGATGAGAGCGGGGTGGATCCGCAGTATATTGAAAACGAGAAAGAGATACTCGTGCGGCAGGCGTTAAATGAGGGCAAGCCGGCGGAAATCGTCGAAAAGATGGTGATGGGCCGTCTGAAAAAAGAACTCAAGGAGACGTGCCTGTTGGAGCAGAAATTTGTCAAAAACGGCGATCTGAGCGTCGCCCAGCATCTGAACGATTGCGCGAAGGCGATCGGAAAGCGTGTCAGGGTCGTCGGGATGACGCGCTACGAAGTGGGCGAGGGGATCGAAAAGAGAGAAGAGAATTTTGCCGAGGAAGTGGCAAAACAGATGGGCAGTTAATCGGTCGCGGGGTTGGACAAGCCGGTTGCGAATATGCTATACTGAGGGGACGGTGCGCCGTCCCCTTGCTTTGTCGCAATCGAACGATAACGGAGGCAAACAAACTATGGAACCGAAACCCAAATACAAGCGGGTGGTGCTGAAGATCAGCGGAGAAGCTTTGGCCGGCGCGGACAAATTCGGTCTCAACGACGGCATGTTGGGTATGGTCGCCGAGGAAATCAAACAAATCACGGCATTGGGCGTACAGGTCGCGGTCGTCGTGGGAGGCGGGAATTTCTGGCGCGGTCGGACGGGCAAGCGCATGGATCGGGCGACGGCGGATTATATGGGCATGCTCGCCACGGTGATCAACGCTTTGGCTTTGCAAAACGCCATCGAGCACGTCGGTTTGGAAACGCGGGTGCAGAGCGCCATCGAGATGAAAGAGATTGCGGAGCCGTACATCAGACGCAAGGCCATGGCGCATTTGGATCGGGGCTGCGTGGTCATCTTCGCGGCGGGCACCGGCAATCCGTTTTTTTCCACGGATACGACGGCGGCTTTGCGGGCAGCGGAGATGGACGCGGACATCATACTCCTTGCGAAAAAGATCGACGCCGTCTATTCCGACGATCCGAATACGAACCCGGCCGCCGTACGGTATTCGCGGCTGACGCATCAAGAGGTGCTGGAACGGGGTTTGGGCGTCATGGACAGTACGGCAGCGTCCCTGTGCAGGGACAATCACATCCCCATTCATGTATTTGCGCTCGAGGAGCCCGGCAATGTGTGCAAGGCCGTGTACGGCGAAGCCATCGGAACGATCATCGACGGCTGACGGCGCACGTTTCAGACGCCGCGCTTCGTCGCCGATCCAATGGGCTTGCGTGCGGGCGAAGCGGCGCGGAACACAAAACGCAAAAATCAAAGCGCAAAACGCAGAACATAAAATACAGCATATAAAACGCAAAACGCAGAACATAAAATACGGCATGTAAAACGCAAAACGCAGAACATAAAATACGGCATATAAATTGCGAAGCGCAGATGCAAAACAACAGATGCAAAACAACAGATACAAAACAGATGAGGAGGTAGGGTTATGGCAGATATGTCCGATGTACAGACAAAACTCGACGGAAAGATGGAAAAGACGGTTTCCGTACTGAAAGAGAATCTGAATACGGTTCGCGCGGGGCGCGCCAACGCCGCTTTGCTGAACAAGGTGACGGTGGAATACTACGGTACGCCGACGCCGCTGAAGAACATTGCCAACATCTCCGTTCCGGATCCGCAGTCGCTTTTGATCTCGCCGTTCGATCCGAAGTCGCTGCACGAGATCGAAAAGGCGATCAACGTCGCGAACATCGGCATCAATCCGACGAACGACGGAAAGACACTCAGACTTCAGATTCCCTCCCTGACGGAGGAGCGGCGCCGGGAACTCACGAAAATCGTGAGGAAATTCGGGGAGGACGCAAAGGTTGCCGTCAGAAATGAACGCAGGGACGCCAACGACAAGCTGAAGAAACAGGAAAAATCCGGTGAAATCACGGAAGACGATCTGAAAAGCGAAGAAAAGGAAGTGCAGAAAAAGACCGACGATTGCATCAAGGAGATCGATAAGGTGGTCGGCGAAAAGGAAAAGGAAATCTTGGAGGTGTGAGCATTCTTCCCCGTCACATTGCCATCGTGATGGACGGCAACGGCAGGTGGGCCGAAAAGCACGGCAAGCGCAGATTGCAGGGGCACGACGCCGGCATGAAAGCCATGAAAGAGATCGTCAAGCGGTCTTCCGCGCTCGGCGTCGGATACCTGACCGTCTACGCGTTTTCCACGGAAAACTGGAAACGAAGCGCGATCGAAGTTTCCGGCATATTCAAACTGTTGGTGAGATACGTGGATCAGGAACTGCAAGAGCTTAACGATAACAATGTTGTCGTTAACATTCTTGGCTCATACCGTTCTTTGCCCGCGGATGCCGTTGCGGCGCTTGAGCGGGCGCTTGCGACGACCGCGCGCAACACAGGTCTGCACTTCAACATCGCTTTGAATTACGGCAGCCGCCCGGAGATATGCGAAGCGGTCAGATCCGTCGCTGTTGCGGTGAAAGACGGCAGACTTTCGCCCGAAGAGATCACGGAAGAGATTTTTTCCGGATTTTTGGATACGGGCGGAATGCCCGATCCCGATCTCGTCATCCGAACGAGCGGGGAAAAACGGCTGTCCAATTTCCTGCTGTGGCAGTCCGCGTACAGCGAATTCGTGTTTACGGATGTGCTGTGGCCGGATTTCTCCCCCGAGGAATTGGAGCGCTGCATCGAGGAATTCCGGCAGAGGAACAGAAGGTTCGGGGGCAGGTGAGGGAATGAAAACCAGAGTGAAATCAGGATTCGCCATGGCGCCTTTGCTTCTTGTCGTGTATTGGAGCGGCGCGTTGCTGTATGTCGCCTGTTTTGTTCTGAGCCTTTTGGCCGTACGGGAGTTTTACGGCGTCTTCGGGGCGGATTCCGCCGCATCGCCCGCTGCCGGCGGAGGTTTCGTTTCACGGCGCGCAAAACCGATCCGTTGGATCGCCTACGCGGGCGCCGCGTTTCTCTACGGCGCGCTGTTTCTCGCCGATCCGCTTGACGTCCCGATCGGATCTGTCCTTGCGCTGTGGGCGTTTCTTACGGTGGCGCTGAGCCTCGTATGTCTCTTCCGGACCGGGAAGTATACGCTTGCGGACGCCATGATCACGATGACGGGCGTCTTTTACGTGATCTTCTTCCTGTTTCACGCAGCCCTGATCGTATATTTCTTTCCGGTCGGCTCGGCCGGCAATACGTGGATTCGCTTCGAAAATCCGCTGTGGTTGGTGATCTTTGCGGCATTTGGCTCCGATATCTTTGCGTATTTTGCTGGCAGTTTGATGGGGAAGCACAGACTTTGTCCGAACATCAGTCCCAAAAAGACGGTGGAGGGGGCAATCGGCGGCGTCGTCGGTAGCGCGGCGCTGTGCGGCGCGTTCGGAGATTTTGCCGTGCCCGGTTTTGTTGTGAACAGCATCATCGTCGGCGTTTTGGGTGGTCTGGTCTCCCAGGCGGGGGATCTTGCGGCGTCCGTCATCAAGCGGCAGACGGGCGTCAAGGACTACGGGAATTTGATTCCCGGACACGGGGGCGTCCTCGATCGCATCGACAGCGTACTGTTCACCGCTCCGACGGTGTTTTACTATATTTACTTTGCGCAGTGTCCCGGGATTTCGCAGATGTGAAGCAGCACGGCGCGACGGCGGATTGCGGGACGGAAGGAGAAACAGATTGTGAAACGCATTGCCGTATTCGGCTCGACAGGTTCCATCGGCACACAGGCGCTTTCGATCATCAAGTCGAATCCGCGCAGGCTCAAACTGGTCCTGCTGACCTGCCGAAGCCGCATCGACATGCTGCGTCGGCAGATCGAGGCGCTGCGTCCCGAAGCCGTGGCGGTGGAACGGGAAGACGACGCGATCGAACTGCGGCGGGAATATCCGGGATTGCGGATTTACTGCGGCAGGGACGGACTGAACGAGGCCGCGCAGACGGTGGAATACGACGTGATGCTCAACGCGATCGTCGGCATCGCGGGGTTGGAACCGACGCTTGCGGCCATCGCCGCGGGAGGAACCGGGAAAACCTCCAATCTCGTGATCGCTTTGGCCAACAAGGAGACGCTTGTGACGGGAGGGCGGTTTGTCATGTCCGCGGCGGCGGACGCGGGAGTTGCAATCGTTCCCGTGGACAGCGAGCACAGCGCGATATTTCAGTGTTTGATGGGCAATGATGGGAATGCGATAAAGCGGATCATGCTCACGGCATCGGGCGGACCGTTCAGAGGCTATTCTTTGGAACAGCTGAAATCCGTGACCGTTGGGGATGCGCTCATTCACCCCAATTGGAAGATGGGGCGCAAGATCACGGTGGATTCGGCGACGATGGTAAACAAGGGGCTGGAGATCATCGAGGCGAAATGGCTGTACGGTGTGGAGGCGAGCCGGATTGAAGTGGTGGTACACCCGCAGAGCATTGTCCATTCCCTCGTGGAATACGAGGACGGAGCGGTCATGGCGCAATTGGGGTTTCCCGACATGCTTGTGCCGATTTCCTATGCGTTCTCACATCCCGAACGGTGGGCCACGGACGCCCGCAACATCAACCTCATCACACTGCGCTCCCTGCAATTCGACGAACCGGCGGGGGAAACGCGCAGAAGTCTCGATATGGCGTACAGGGTCATGCGGGAGAGTGAGGAAAGCGGGCGCGACAGCGGCGCGATCGCGTTGAACGGCGCCAATGAAGTCCTGGTGCAGTTGTTCCTCGACGGAAAAATCACCTTTCTCGATATCATCAATACGCTTGAACGGGTGTTGGACCGCCACAATTCAAGAATGGTTAAAGGCATCGGTGATATATTGGAAGCGGACAGGCAGGCGAGGGAAAGCGCTCTGTCATTTGTCGGACGATAGCGGCAAAGAGGGCGCGGCGCCGCGTGTCTGTGCGGGGTATCCCGAAATACGCGCCGAACGGAGGGATCGGAATTGTTTATCGTATACGCAATCATCATATTTGCCCTGCTGATCTTCGTGCATGAGTTCGGCCATTTCATCGCGGCCCGGTCCACAGGCATCAAAGTGAGGGAGTTCGCTTTGGGGATGGGTCCGAAATTCTTTAAATTTCAAAAAGGGGAGACACTGTTCTCGTTTCGCGTGTTTCCGATCGGAGGGTTTTGCGCCATGGAAGGAGAGGACGAAGACTCGGAAGATCCGCGCGCTTTCAACAACAGACCCGTTCCCGCGCGCGCCCTGACCTTGGTCGCCGGTTCGGTGATGAATATCCTCCTCGCGATACTGCTCCTGTCGATCCTCATCTTTGCGGGCGGGGAACCGAGCGCGCAGATCAGCGAGATCACGGAGGGCAGCCCCGCTGCGGAAGCGGGGATTGCGGAAGGCGATACGGTGTTGTCCATCGACGGCAAGTCGGTCGAAGATTGGGCGGACGTCAGCCGCATCCTTGCGGGGATCAACCGGGAACTTGATGCGGACGGAGACGCGAATCCGGAGGTGCGCGTCACGGTGCTGCGTGAAAACGGCGCGGAAGATACGGTCGTCGCCCCGCTGTATCTCGATGAAAACGACGGTGTCATGAAGATCGGCATTTCTCCCGTCATGAAGCGGGGAGCGGCTTTCGCGTTCAGGTCGGTCGGCTACGGCGCGGAGGCGACCTGGAACATGGCGAAGATGATGTACGGCGTCATAGGCAAGCTGTTTACGGGGCAGGTCGGCATCAACGAACTTACGGGACCTGTGGGTATCGTCAAGACCGTCGGCGACAGTGCAAAGCTCGGCTTTTCGTATGTGGTGCAATTGGCCGCCCTCATCAGTTTGAATCTCGGCATCGTCAATCTGTTGCCTTTGCCGGCGCTCGACGGAGGCCGCATTCTCTTTC
>JAISML010000035.1 GCA_031276775.1 Eubacteriales Family XIII. Incertae Sedis bacterium
GAAGCGGCGATCAGGGCGCTCCAAACGGCGGGATTGGAGATCACGATGATCAAAGATATTACGCCCATTCCCCACAACGGATGCCGTCCTCCCAAAAGACGGCGCGTGTAACGGAAGGAGGGCGAGAGAAATGGCAAGATATACGGATGCGGTCTGCAGACTGTGCAGACGGGAAAGTCAAAAACTGTTTTTGAAAGGCGAGCGGTGTTACAGTCCCAAGTGCGCGCTTGAGAAACGCAATTACCCGCCCGGACAGCACGGTTTGGGGAGGAAAAAGACCTCCGATTACGGTTTGCAGCTGCGGGAGAAACAGAAGGCAAAGCGGTTTTACGGTTTGTTGGAAAAGCAGTTCCACAATACTTTTTTGAAAGCGGCGAAAAAGAAAGGCATCACGGGTGAAATTCTGCTCGTCATGTTGGAAACACGTCTTGACAATGTCGTATTCCGCATGGGATTTGCGTCGTCGAGAAAGGAAGCAAGGCAGTTGGTCAACCACGGTCATTTCACCGTGGACGGCAACAAGGTGGACATTCCTTCCTACCAAGTGAAGCCGGGTGCGAAGATCGCCGTCAAGAAGCGGAGCCACGAATCTCCGAAGTTCAAGGAGATCAAGGATATGCAGATTACGTCGCCCGCTTGGATCAGCGTCGACGTCGATAAACTGGAAGGCACCGTACTTGCGCTTCCCTCGCGGGAGGAGATAGATACGCCCATCGCGGAACATCTCATCGTTGAGTTGTATTCCAAGTAAGGGAAGGCGTTCCGAACGGAAGTATCCCGACGATTGCTTGCAGGAACAGGCGCGCAAATAAGCAGGAAAAGGAGGATGCATAGTGTTAGAAATTGAAAAACCGACCATCGAGTGCGTTGCGACCAACGATGTGACATACGGAAAATTTGTGGTCGAACCTCTTGAGAGGGGTTACGGTACGACATTGGGCAACAGTCTCAGAAGAATATTGTTGAGTTCCCTGCCCGGCACGGCTGTCACGTCCGTCAAGATCGAAGGCATCCTGCATGAATTCTCCACCATTCCGGGCGTCAAAGAGGATGTGACCGAGATCATTTTGAATCTCAAAAAGTTGGCGGTCAGGCTCGACGGCGACGACAACAAGCGGGTCGTCATCAACGCCACGGGACCGATGGAAGTCACGGCCGGCGACATACAGGCGGACGGGGAGGTCGAGATATGCAACACCGATCTCCATATCGCGACACTGGAGGACAACGCCTCCATCTATATGGAGATCAATCTGGCGCGGGGCAGAGGGTATGTCACCTCCGATCTGAACAAGACGGAAAGCATGCCTGTCGGCGTCATACCCGTCGACTCGATCTACACGCCTGTGCGAAAAGCGAATTTTACCGTTGAGAATACGAGGGTCGGGCAGGTTACGGACTATGACAAGCTCAGTCTTGAAGTCTGGACCGACGGCAGCGTATCCCCGAGGGAGAGCGTCTCCGTCGGAGCCAAGATCATGCAGGAACATTTGAAACTCTTCATTGATTTGGACGACAGCACCGAAAATATGGACATCATGATCGAGAAAGAGGAGAACCAAAAGGGGAAAGCCCTGGAGATGACCATTGAGGAATTGGAACTCTCCGTCAGATCGTTCAATTGTCTGAAACGGGCGAATATCAACACTGTTGAGGAACTGACTTTGAAAACCGAGGACGACATGATGCGCGTGCGCAATCTCGGAAAGAAAAGTTTGGAAGAGGTGAAAATCAAACTGGAGGAACTCGGGCTTGGGCTGAAACCCGGAGAGGAATAGAAAGGAGAAGGCATCATGCCTGGTTACAGAAAGTTGGGCAGACCCACTGCCCACAGAAAAGCAATGTTGCGCAATTTGGTCACCGATCTGTTGCGCGAAGGTCGAATCACAACCACCGAAATGCGGGCGAAAGAAGCCGGGCGGGCGGCCGAGAAGATGATCACGCTCGGCAAACGCGGCGATCTCCATGCGCGCAGACAGGCTCTCGCCTATATATATGACGAAGACGTCGTACAGGAATTGTTTGACAGAATCGCACCGAAATATGCGGAGCGCAATGGCGGATACACGAGGATACTCAAGTTGGGACCCAGACAGGGGGACGGCGCGGAAGAGGTATTTTTGGAATTGGTGTAGGGACGCCTTTTTCTGCGGCGCGCGGTCAGGATCTGTCGCGTTGCGGCGGGGGGTTGCGGAAGGTTTTTCAGGAAGCGTTTCCCCAAAAACACGGCTCGATGAGGAAGAAAGACGGCAAGGCGTCTTTCTTTTTTGTGACGCGTTCCGCGCTGTCCGGAAAGCCCGTGAAAAAAGAATATTCTGTGAATATCGCAACCCCTTGTTTTTTCATTTTCATAATGTTAATATTTTCACATTGTGACGCTGCCCGTTCCCGGCGTCCGTGCGCAAGACCGCAGGAAATGCACGGTTTGCAACAGAGAAGCCGCACGGCAGCTGTATGTCCGCCCAAGCACTGGGCAGGCACGGACAGAGATCGGGATCGCGCAGAAGGAGTGAACCGCAGGTTGACGGGAGGAGGATTTGATGCTGACGGAGGATAGGGAAACAAATGACGAAACGCAACAATTTCGGGAGTTGGACGTTTTCATCGACGCCCACAAGGATATGGAAGGGAATTTGATCGTCATTTTGCAAAAAGCGCAGTCGATCTTTGGATTCCTGCCTCGAAACGTGATCGAACATATTTCAAAAGCCACCGGCCGCACACAGGCCAAAATCTACGGCGTCGCCACATTCTACACCCAATTCAGATTGGAACCCATCGGCAAAAATCTGATTTTGCTCTGTCAGGGCACGGCTTGCCATGTCAACGGCGCCTTGACGATCGAGGAAGCCATCCGCGACGAATTGGAGATCCAAGACGGAGAAACGACAGAGGACGGCTTGTTCACCTTGAACAACGTCGCCTGCATAGGTTGTTGCAGTCTTGCTCCGGTTATGATGATCCGAAACGCGGACGGGGAAGAAACGTACGGGAATCTCACCAAGGAAAAGACGGTGGACATCCTGAGAGCGATCAGAGAACGCGAGAGCGCGAACGGACGACAGGCGCAATAAACGGAAACCCGCGTGGCGCCGGGAGGCGTCAAAGGCGCAATCGCGACAGTCAACATCAAGGAAGCGAGAGAAACAACAGATGAGAATACTTGTGGGCCAAGGAAGTTGCGGCGTGGCTTCGGGCGCGAAAAAAACGGCGGACGAACTCACGAAACACTTGAAAAATGCGGATTTGACATCCGTAACGGTGGAGAAGACCGGTTGCATCGGTCTCTGTTGCCTGGAACCGATCGTCGATGTGTACGACGACGACGGGGAACTGACGAGATATGCGAGCGTCAAACCCGAACAGGCGGAGCGCATTGTCCGCGAACACATCCTCGGGGGAAAGCCCGTTCGGGATCTGATCATTCCCGGAACCGGCCGAGCTTTCCTCGAAAAACAGACGCGGATCGCGTTAAAGAACTGCGGACTCATCGATCCGGAGAATATCGACGACTACATCGCCGTGCGCGGATATGAAGCCTTGAAGCGCGCGCTGACCGAAATGTCCGGTGAGGAGATCTGCGAGGCGATCTCCGACTCCAAACTGAGGGGACGCGGCGGCGGCGGATTTCCGACCGGACGAAAGTGGAAACAGGTGCGGCAGCAGGCCGACCCCGTGAAATACATCGTATGCAACGGAGATGAAGGGGATCCCGGCGCATTCATGGATCGAAGCATCATGGAAGGGGATCCGCACAGGATGATCGAAGGGATGATCATCGCGGGCATTGCCGTCGGCGCAAATCTCGGTTACATCTACGTGCGCGCGGAATATCCCATGGCGGTCCGCCGGCTTGAGATCGCCATCGATCAGGCGCGGACGCGCGGATTTCTCGGCAAAGCCATCATGGGCGGCGCGTGGGATTTCGACATCCGCGTCAATCTCGGCGCGGGCGCTTTTGTGTGCGGAGAGGGCAGCGCTTTGACCGCTTCCATCGAAGGGAACAGGGGGATGCCTCGGGTAAAACCGCCCCGGACGGTGGAAAAAGGCTTGTTTGGCAGACCGACCGTCCTGAACAACGTCGAGACATTCGCCAACGTGCCCGAGATCCTGCTGTACGGCGCGGAACATTTCAAAAAGATCGGCACGGAGACCAGCCCGGGGACAAAAGCTTTCGCGCTGACCGGG
>JAISML010000131.1 GCA_031276775.1 Eubacteriales Family XIII. Incertae Sedis bacterium
TACGACGAGTTGCGTGAAAAAGCGCGGAAAGGTCTGGGCCCGTGGAAGGATCAGGAGGAGAAGTACCGCGTCATGTGGGACGGCATCGCCTGTTGGCCGCATCTGTCCACCACGTACAAGACCTTGAAAAAATACGGCGTCAATCTGGTCACATCCACCTATCCGGAGTCTTGGAATCTGAGGTACCTGACAAACGATCTGGATGGGATGGCGCGCGCCTACAGCGCGAATTACGCAAACAGGGATCTGCATTTCGGGGTAAACCTCATGACGAAACTCGTCAGGGATTTTCGGTTGGACGGGATCATCTACCATTCCAACAGAAGTTGCAAGCTCATGGATTTCAGGCAGTACGAAGTCCAGCGGCGCGTCGGGGAGGCGACCGGGGCGCCCTCCGTCATCTTCGACGCGGATCAGACGGATCCGCGCGTATTCTCCGAGGGACAATACGAGACGAGGATCCAAGCTCTGTTGGAAATGATGGAGATGCGGAAGCAGGCGAAAGAGGAGGGAGCGTGATGGCGGCGGAGTTGCTTGAAGCGATAGGATTGTTGGAGGAGAACGCCCTGCACCCCGCGCGGACGATCGCGCGGACGATCCGGGAGACGGGGAAGGACGCCGTCGGCTGTTTTCCCATTTACACGCCCGATGAGATCGTGTACGCGGCGGGATTCATCCCCGTCGGCATGTGGGGCGGCAAGACCGAGATACACGGCGCGGACAAATACCTGCCGGGCTTTTGCTGTTCCATCATGCGCTCGAACATGGAGATGGGGATCCGCAATGCGTATGATTTTCTGAAAGCGGTGATCATTCCCGCTTTTTGCGATACCTTGAAATGCGTCTGCGAAAACTGGAAAGTCGCGGTGCCGCAGATACCGCTCATCCCGATGGTCTACCCGCAGAACCGAAACACGGATTGCGGGATGAAGTACATGGAGGATGAGTTTCGCAGAGTGCAGGCGGAACTGGAGAAGATAAGCGGGGAAACGATCGGGGACGCGGCGTTGGAGACCGCTTTCGGCGTCTATGAAAATTACAGGCGGGAGATGCGGACGTTTGTCGCCGAAGCGCAGAAACACCCGACGCTGATCGATGCGCGGACGCGGCATCTGATCATCAAAGCGGGCTTTTTCATGGACAAAGCGGAGTATACGAAGATCATCAGGGTCGTCAACGCGGGTCTGGCCGCCGCCGGGAGCGAAGCGGGCGGCGTGCGGAAAGTCGTCGTGACCGGTCTGCTCACCGAACCCATTGAGGTGCTGGAGATCCTGCGGGACAACGGGATCGCCGTCGCCTCGGACGACGTCGCGCAGGAGTCCCGGCAGTTCCGCGTTCCCGCGCGCGACACGGGGACGGCCATCGAAAAAATGATCGGAAGAATCGCCGATCAACGGGGATGCACATTCCTCTACGAGGAGAAAAAGACGAAAGGCGCGATGCTGCAGGAGATGATCCGGCAAACGGATTCCGTCGGACTGATCGTCTGCATGATGAAATTCTGCGATCCGGAAGAGTTTGACTATCCGATCGTCAAGCAGGCGATGGATGAAATACGCATCCCCGTCCTGTATCTGGAGATCGAGCAGCAGATGGAGTCCTTTGAACAGGTGCGGACCAGGATTCAGAGTTTCGCGGAAATGCTTTCGTGAGGGGGTGCGCAGTGTATTTGGGAATTGACATCGGCTCATCCTCGTCGAAAGCGGCGATCCTGGACGCCGGCAAGACGCTTGTCGCCTCCTGCGTCGTCAACATGGGAACGGGAACCAACGGTCCGGGCGATGTGCTCGCGGAGGCGTTGCGCCTGGCCGGAATTGATCGAGGGGACGTACGGTACACCGTTGCGACGGGATACGGGAGAATTTTGTACGACGCCGCCGACAAGCAGATTACGGAGATCAGTTGCCACGCGAAAGGGATCCATTATTTGATGGAGGAAGGCGTGCGCACCGTCGTGGACATCGGCGGACAGGACGCGAAAGTGATCAAGCTGGACGCGGGCGGCAGCGTCGTGGATTTTGTGATGAACGAGAAATGCGCCGCCGGCACGGGGAGGTTCCTCGAGGTGATGGCGCGGGTTTTGGGCTGCGGGATACAGGAACTTTCGGATTTGGCCGGGCAAGCCCGAAACGACATTCCCATCAGCAGTGTCTGCACTGTCTTCGCCGAAAGCGAGGTGATCTCGCGGCTCGCCTCCGGCGCCGCGCGGGAAGATGTGGCGAAAGGCGCGCACGCGTCCATCGCAAAACGCATATCCGGCATGTGCAACAGGATCGGCTATGCGCCGATCATCGCGATGTCCGGAGGCGTCGCGCTGAATCGCAACATGGTCAAAATGCTGGGGAACGAATTGGGTGAACCTGTCGTCGCCTCGCCGCATCCGCAGGAGGTCGGCGCGATAGGCGCGGCAGTGTACGCGTACGAACGCGCAGCCGGGAAAGACGGCGGCGCGGCGTGACAATGGGCATAGGCGTCGGGACGGCGCGTTAAGACGCGCAAGGAGAATACGACATGGACTGGAAGAAGATTTACAGCGAAAGGGTGATGGGGGCCGAAGAAGCGGTCGCAAAGATCCGGTCGGGCGACGCCATCATTCCCACGCACGCCGCGGGGGAACCGAGATTTTTGATCGGCAAGCTCATGGAACGGGCGGACGAGTTGGAGGGCGTGGAGATCTGGCAGGGTCTGAACCAGGGGGACGCTCCCTACGCGAGGGAGGAATATGCGGGAAAGTTCATCAACATCAGTTTCTTCCTCGGCAGGAACAACCGGAAGTGCATTCAATCCGGACAGGGGGAATTTCTTCCGATCCATTTCTATGCGCAGCCGCGCGCCATACGGGAAGGGAAGATCCGGTGCGACGTCGCCATGATCCACTGCACGCCGCCCGACGAAAACGGTTATGTGAACATGGGACTGTCGTGCGATCAAACGCGCGTCGCGGTCGAGACCGCCAAATTGACGATCGCGCAGGTCAACAGTCTGTTGCCGCACGTAAACGGCGACACGCAGTTGCACGTATCCGAGATCGACTGCTTTGTGGAGCATGACGAAGAGCCTTATGAAATTCCGCTGATTGCGGGCGACGATCCGGTTTCGGAACAGATCGGATACAATATTTCAACGCTCATCGACGACGGGGACACCTTGCAGATGGGACAGGGCAAGATTCCGAACGCCATCCTGAAATACCTCGCCGACAAGAAGGATTTGGGAATCCACACGGAGGTGTTCTCCGACAATTTGATTCCGTTGATCGAGGCAGGCATCGTCAACGGCGCGAAGAAGACGATCAACAAGAGGAAGATCATCGCGACCTTTGTGCAGGGGACGAAAGATTTGTACCGTTACATCGATCGCAACGACATGATCTGCCTGAAACCCGTGGATTACACAAACGATGTCGCGATCATCGCCCAAAACGATCACATGGTCGCCATCAATTCCGCGATAGAGGTGGATTTGATGGGGCAGGTCGTGGCGGATTCGATCGGCAGAAAGACGTTCAGCGGCGTCGGAGGGCAGCTCGATTTTCTGCGGGGCGCCGAGCAGTCAAAGGGCGGGAAGCCCATCATCGCGCTTCCGGCGACCGCCAAGGGCGGAACGATATCCCGCATCGTGGCCGTGTTGGCGCCGGGGACGCCCGTGACGACCTCGCGGCAGGATGTGCATTACATCGTCACCGAATACGGAATCGCGGATCTGTTCGGCGCGCCGATCAGGGCGCGCGCGAAAAAGTTGATCGAGATTGCGGCGCCGCAGTTCAGGGCGGGCTTGGAAGAGGATTTCCACAACTATTATCGGTCGATCGACGCCTGAGCCGCGGAGGATCGGTCAATTCATCATTTGACAGCTGCCGGTCGGGGACGGGTCTTCCGACCGGCAGTTGCGTTGCCGGTGCGCCGCCGCTTCAATTTTTTTGTCCGCAAGACCCTGAAATGTAGTAAAATGTATCAAAGGCATTTTGAGCGGGGCGGCCACTTTGGTTGAGCGAAGCTTCTTGGAAGCCGGACGGAGAGAAAACATGTCAGCTGATCGATACGGAAATGACGCGGGGACGAAACGGAGATCGGGCGGGGTCGGAACCGGCAGGCCCGGCGCGGGCGAAAGACGGCGCGGAAAGATGCGCAGACGCATCGCCATTCTCTCCTCTGCGGGTGCGATCCTGTTGGTTGGCCTCGCTGTTTGCGTGTACTATTTCGGCTTCGTGCGCCCGGGCGACAGCTACGGGGCGCAGATGAAGATCGGCGCGGAAGCCTATGGGATCGAAGCGTATGAAGAGGCGGAAACCGCGTTTTTAAAAGCCCTGCAGTACAAACCGAGCGATCCCGAAGCCACCGTTGCGCTCGCCGACACCTATGCCGCGTGGAACAAATTCGACAAGGCTGTCGTGTTGCTGACGGCGTTGCAGGAGATCGACGAGACGGATCTGCGCACCTACGAACGGCTGCTTACCCTGTACGTGAAGCATACGAACGATATCAAAGCGGCGAACAAACTGATCGCAAAGGCTTACGAACTGGGACTTGCGCTCGAACACGAGCTGGTCGCCGCGCCGCCTTCGTTTTCGCCCAAGGGCGGCGTATACAACACGGTGACCGCCGTGACGATTGCGGCCGGGGAAGGTCAAACCGTCCACTATACGACGGACGGTACCCTGCCCACGCCCGAAAGCGTGAAATACGAGTCCGAACTTGTCTTGAAGAACAAGGAACCGCTTTACATCATCGCGGCGGTGGTCGCAGAGAACGGTCTGATCGGTTGGCCGGCGGCTGCGGAGTACACGATCAACATTCAATACGCCATAGACAGCGATTTCCTGAGATACATCGGCAAACCGGCCGCGGAGATCATGGGTTCGGTGGGCGCGCTTTTCTATGCGGGCGAGGAGGAAGGCGGTTACTATTACCGCAACAAGAACGGGGACTGCTTCTTCGTGTTTCCGTGGGAGGTGTTTCAAAGCGCGGAACCCCCCGCCGCCACGGACGGCGCGGTGCTCCCCGCGCCGGATCCCAATCGTACGCCGTTGCCCGGGGACGCCGTATGCGTCGCGGTCTCGATGGAAATCCGAAGGATGTTCGTACAGATGGACGAAACCATATCGGTCGAGGATTTGATGTCCGGCTTGGATGTGCAGACGTTTGAGGTCGAAACGAGCGGCATGGACGGTTTGAGTCATTTGTACTACAGTGCAAACGGATACGCGTTCGATTACACGCTGAAGGACGACGCCACCGTGGACATCGGCAACAGGATGACCGTTCGCGCCGGTTGACGGCCGTTCGCAAAGAGCCGTGCGCCGGGGAAGCATGGATGCGCGCCGCTTGTTCGATCGGGCGTCCCGGAGGGTTCCCGCAGGACGAAAAGGAGGTTGCAATGACGAAAGACAAAGGCAAATATTATATCACGACGCCGATCTATTACCCCAGTTCCAATCTGCATGTGGGGCATACCTATTGCACGGTCATGGCCGACGCGATGGCCAGATTCAAGCGGCTGTCGGGCTACGATGTGAGGTTCCTGACGGGGGTCGACGAACACGGCCGGAAAATTCAGGAGATCGCGGAGAAAGAAGGCATGACGCCGCAGGCTTATGTGGACAGGATCGTCGCGGGCATCAAAGACCTTTGGGCGACCATGGAAATCTCTTTTGACGACTTTATTCGCACCACCGAGGATCGGCACAAACGCCGCGTACAGGAGATATTCAAGCGGATATACGACAAAGGGGACATCTACAAGGGTGATTACGAGGGGTGGTATTGTACGCCCTGCGAGTCGTTCTGGACCGATATTCAGTTGAAAGACGGAAAATGTCCGGATTGCGGGAGGCCTGTGGAAAAGGCTTCGGAGCGCGCGTATTTCTTCCGGCTTTCCGCCTATGCGGACAGGTTGCTCGCCCTCTTTGCGGAAACGCCCGGGTTTTTGGAACCGGAAACCCGTCGCAACGAGATGATCGGCTTCATCAAACAGGGGCTCGAGGATCTTTGCATTTCCAGGTCTTCCTTCAATTGGGGCATCCCGGTGCCCGGGGATGGGGAACAGGTCATCTATGTGTGGTTGGACGCTTTGGCGAACTACGTCACGGCCTTGGGGTATCCGGAGGTGGACGGCCGCGCCGGCGAAGCGGATCTGTACCGGCAGTACTGGCCCGCGGACGTTCATTTGGTGGGGAAGGAGATCGTCAGATTCCATTCCATCATCTGGCCCGCCATGCTCATGTCCATGGGCGAGCCTCTGCCGAAGAAAGTCCTGGGACACGGATGGCTCCTGTTGGACGGCGGCAAGATGTCCAAGTCCAAGGGCAATGTGGTGGATCCCGTCAGACTCATCGAACGGTACGGCGTGGACGCGCTCAAGTATTTTCTGCTCAGGGAGTACACGTTCGGACAGGACGGACTCTTCACGAACGAAGCGCTTCTGAACAGGATCAACGCGGATCTGGCCAACGATCTGGGCAACCTGCTTTCGCGCACGGTCGGCATGTCGGGAAAATTTCAATCGGGGAAGATCGGAAAGCCCGAAACCGGCGCGTCCGGGACTGCGGAGACGCCGTATGCGGCAGGGCAGGGTTCGGACGGCGGAGATCCCGCGGCGCCCGATTGCCCCGACGCCGACCTGAAGCGTCTCGCGGTCGGTACGGCGGCGAAAGTGGAAACCTTTATGGACGAATTCGCTTTCAATCACGCGTTGGAGGAGATATGGACGCTGATTCGCAGGAGCAACAAGTACATCGATGAGACCGCGCCGTGGATCTTGGCGGGGGAAGCGTCCGGAAAAGCGCGCGTAAACGAGATTCTCTACAATTTGGCCGAAACGCTCAGAATCGTATCCATCCTGATTCGCCCGTTCATGCACGGGTCCTCCGCCGAGATACGAAAACAATTGGGTTTGCGCGGCGGGGAAGCGTTTTGGGACGACGCGTCCGTGTTTGGCAAAGAAGCCGGCTACGTCACCGAAAAGGGCGCTTCGCTGTTTCCACGGCTCGACATAGGCGAGGAACTGGATATGCTTGCGAAGATCAACCCCGCGGGGGACGCGGTTCCCGGCGCCGAAGCCGCGCCGCGCGCTCCGTCGGACAGCCCTGAAACCGGACTTGGGCGCAAGCCGGAGATCGAATACGAGACCTTTGACAAATTGGATTTGCGCGTGGGCGAAGTGACGGACTGCGTCAAACATCCCAATGCGGACGCCCTGCTCATCTTCCGCGTGAAGATGGGAAAGGAAACGCGGCAAATCGTTTCGGGCGTGGCCGCTTCGTGGGCGCCCGAGGACTGCGTCGGGCGCAAAGTGATCGTCGTGGCGAATCTCAAGCCGAGGAAGTTGCGCGGCGAACTGTCCGAGGGCATGCTGCTCTTTGCCGACAACGGGGATCGGTACGAGTTCGTGACTGCCGACGCGCCCGACGGGGAAAAGGTGACCTGATGCTGTTTGATTCGCATGCCCATCTCAATTGCGAAAGATACGGCGAGGCGGAGCGGCGGGCTGTCATTGCGGCCATCGAACGATCCGACGTGGGTTGTGTGATCGATGTCGGATTCGATTTGAAAAGTTCCGCTTTGGCGGTAGAACACGCCGCGCGGTATCCCTGGTGCTACGCGGCGGTGGGCGTCCATCCGCACGACGCCGCGAAAATGGACGAGGACGCGCTCGCGCGTCTCGGGGAACTGTCGACGAAGCCAAAGGTCGTCGCGATAGGGGAGATCGGGTTGGATTATTTCCGCAGTCTCTCCCCGCAAGACGATCAGCGGTATTGGTTTCGGAAACAGATTCGACTGGCCATGGCCCGGAAATTGCCCATCATCATCCATGATCGGGACAGCGCGGGCGAAGCGGCGGAAATTCTCACGGAAGAAGGCGTGTTCGGCTCCGAACGCCGCGCCGTATTTCCGAACAATCCGACGACCGGCCGCGCGAATGCCGGCGTGTTGTTTCATTGCTTTTCCGACACGGCGGATCGGGCGTTGGCGTACATCGGATTGGGCGCGACCATCTCCCTTTCGGGGACGGTCACCTACAGAAAGAACAAAGTGACGCCTTTGGTGGCGGAGCGGATCCCTTTGGCGCATTTGCTCATCGAAACGGATGCGCCCTACCTGGCGCCGGAACCGCACCGGGGGAAGGACAATGTCTCCCCTTACGTATATCACACCGCCAAAAGGATCGCGGAGATCAGAGGCGTCGGGGTCTCCGAAATCGAGGAGGCGACCTGCGCCAACGCGAAACGATTTTTCAACATTCCCGCTGTTTAAGGAAGAGCCGGCTCATGCTTGTCGATGGCGACGCCGAACGATTGGGTTCGAACGTATTGCGCAAAATCAGCGAAACGATCGCGGCGCGGGAACTGATTCCCGCCGGCGGTCATGTCGTCGTGGGGCTTTCGGGCGGACCGGATTCCCTCTGTCTCTTCCACGCATTGCTCCGCTTGCGGGCGGCAGGCGGTTTCACGGTCAGCGCGGTTCATGTAAATCACAAATTCCGCGTCGGGGCGGCCGACGCGGATCAGCGGTATGCGGAAGATCTGTGCGCGCGCGAAAACGTGCCGCTCCTTGTCCGGGTCGCGGATGTGACGGCCTTGGCGCGCGAACGGAAAGAAACGCCGGAGGAAGCGGGGCGGACGGTGCGGTACCGCGCGTTTGACGAGGCGGCGTCCGAGGTGGAACGCACATCCGATCTTGCGCGCGGCGCGATCAGGATCGCGGTGGCGCAGAACAGAAACGATCAGGCGGAAACCGTATTGATGCGAATCCTGCGCGGCAGCGGACCCGACGGTTTGGCCGCGATCCCTTACAGGCGCCTGAGCGAGGCGGGTTACGAGGTGATCCGGCCGTTGCTCGCCGCAGACAGGGATGAGATAGAAGCGTATTGCGCGGACAACGGGCTTTCGCCGAGACGGGATCGCACCAACGAGGAGCGCAGGTATTTCAGAAACCGCATACGGTTGCATCTGTTGCCTTTGTTGCGCAGCGAATACAACGCGTCCATCGACGGCGCGCTGCTCCGGTTGGCGCGGATCGCGGGGGACGACAAGGATTATTTTGACGCCCGCGTGCGTGAAATCATCGAGGAACGGTGCCTGTTTTCCGATGCGCGCATGCGCGCGGAGATTGAACTGTCCGCGCTTGCGGACGCGCATCCGGCGATCCGGCATCGGCTCGTCATCGGAATATTTGAAAAAATCGGTCTTGTGCGGGACGTCGGGGCGGCGCATATCGAGGCGGCGGATCGCTTGATTGAAACGGGCGGGACGGGGAAGTCCGCCGATTTCCCCGCAGGATACCGTCTGGCGATCTCCTATGATCGCGCGGTATTCTCCGCAGGCTCCGCGGGGGTCGCGCCGGAGGAGACCCATGTGCTGAAAACGGCTGCGCTTGAGACGGGCGGGACTGTGTCGATCCGCATCCGGTCCGCCGACTTGGAATTCCGCTTTTCGGTCAGGGCGTACTCCCCGTCGGCGCGGGACGATCTGCGCGGGGACGCGGACGTTCTGTTCTTGGACTTCGACGCGCTGCGCGGGCGTGTCGAAACGCTGACGCTGCGCACGAGGAGGGCTGGCGATCGCATCAGCCCGGAGGGTATGGCCGGCAGAAAGAAACTTCAGGACATCTTTGTGGACAAGAAAGCGCCG
>JAISML010000061.1 GCA_031276775.1 Eubacteriales Family XIII. Incertae Sedis bacterium
TTTTGGGCGTTATGTTTTTTTTTGGGGGTTTTTTAAAAAAATATCGCCGCCCCCGGGGGGTTATTTCACCCTTTTGGGGTACACCCCCCCCCGGCGGTTGACTCATATCGGTTCGCGGACGTCGCGCATGCCGCCGCGGACTTTAGCCGGGACGTCTGTTTTCATCCAAACGCTTTTTCTTTCGCATAAATTGGCTCTGACTGATCCCCAAGGCTTCCGCCGCTTTTCGGGACGAGCCGTACTGCGCGTAAGCTTCGGCGATCAGGCGGTCTTCGTACTGTTCGATGATCGACGGCAATCCGCCGGAAAAATCCGTGCCGTTCTCCGCCGGCGCCGTTTGGCTCACGCGGGACGCCACCCGTCCCGCTTCTTTTTCCCGAATGACGTCCATGGCGGTAATCCGGTCGGCGCGCGTGACGATCAGCAGCCGTTGCACCGTGTTTTCCAATTCGCGTATGTTTCCGGGCCAGGCGCGCGCGCGCAGGGCGTCGACGGCATCGTCCGAGAACGTCTTTTCCACACCGAATTTCCTGCCGTATTTTTTCAGGAAATGCCCGGCGAGCGCCGGTATTTCTTCCTTTCGTTCCGCGAGCCCGGGGACATGAATCGGGAAGACGTTCAGGCGGTAATAGAGATCGCGCCGCATGCCATCCTTGGAAAGCAACTCGTCGGGCGTCAGGTTCGTGGCCGCGAGAATGCGCACGTTCGTCTTCTCCGCCGCCGTACCTCCCACTTTGAAATATTCCCCGTCCTGGATGACGCGCAGGAGTTTGGCCTGCAGATCCGACGGCAGTTCCGAGACTTCGTCGAGAAAGATGGTGCCGTTGTTCGCAATCTCAAAGAAACCCTTTTTCCCTTTGTCGGAAGCCCCGGTAAAGGCGCCTTTCTCGTAGCCGAAGAATTCCGATTCCAACAGATGGGGGGAGATGGCGGCACAGTTTACGCGGATGAACGGCCTCATGCTGCGGGCGCTGTTCTGGAAGAGCATGGTGGCGACTTTCTCTTTCCCCACGCCGGTCTCCCCCGTGATCAGCACGTTGCAATCATATTTCGCGACGCGCAGTATTTCATCCAGAACCCGCATCATCGCTTCGCTTTCACAGATGAAATCATCCGTCAGGCTGTTTCTGTATCCCTGCATTTCGGCGCTGCGCTTTGTGCGGGCGATGGGGTAGTCGGTGTGGCTCGGGTTTCGATCGACCGAAAAGGAAGCGCCCTGGAATGCCGGCGTCAGTTCGGTCGCCAACATGATGTCAAAGTCCGCGTATTTCTCCAAATAGCCGTTTGCCACCCGTACGTCCAAGTCGCGGGAAATCGCCTCCGTCATGTACAGCGCGTTGCCGAAATTGTTGATGATGTTGGCGAATATAACGGAACCGCCGTTCTTCGCGGCCACCACATTGATGGTCTCGCCGCCGGGGATGTCCGCGCAGTTGACGGCGAGATCGAAACGGCCGTCCAAGTCCAAGGCTTCAATGCATTCCACGGGTCTGAGTATTTCCACATAATGGATTTCATCGAACGTTTCGCGCAGAATCCGGTTGAGGCTCTCCCCTTTGTCCACTTTCACGCCGGCGCTTTTATCGACCAGACAGATGATGCGCGCGCTTTGACCCGCCGTCTTGCGGATGGCTCTGCCGAACAGGAGGTTCGTGATGAGCTGATCCCCCACGATGAGAAAATCCCGCTTGCCCGCCGCCGCCTTGCTGACGTGATACAAAGTACCCGATTCATTGCTGATATACATCAGCAATTCCGACGGAATGCTGTCCGGTTTTTTGACCACCGGCGCCTTGCTGAAGATGATGCCGTACCCCTGCGCCTCGACCGAAGAGAAGAACATGTCGATCTTTCCGATGCTTTTGACACAGATGGGGATGGACGCCAGGGATGAATTGCAGATGATCTTGTCGCCGACTTTGATCCCCGCCGTGTTCTCGTAGGCCGGACCGATCTCTTCCACGACGCCGTACAATTGACCGCCCGTGTCCGTCACAGGGTTGTGCATTTTGCCTCTGCGCGAAACGATGTCCATGATGCGGGCGCCGATCCGGTCGGGATCGTTGTTGTTCTCCGCGCATATTTGCTTGAAACTCGTAGGCTCGATCATGAGTTTGATGAGCGATACGCGCAACTCTCCGGCCGCTATCGTTTCGCTGTTGTCCACACGCCAAGCCGTGGTGGGCAACACGTTTTGCGGCTCGACGGAGCGTTTCGCGCCGTATATGACCATATTCGCTCCGGAGCGGTTTTCTGTGCGTTTCATAGTTCCCCTTTGCCTTGCCGCATAGCCTGCAATGCTATGCGTTCAACAAACTGTCGATCTCCCGGCGATTCATCTTTCTGTAATGTCCCTGTTTCAGATTTCCGAGGCGCACCTCCCCGACGGCGGTCCGCTCCAATTCGAGAACCTTGTTCCCCACCGCCGCGAACATCTTCCTGATCTGGCGGTTCTTGCCTTCCCGTATGCGAATCTCGACGAGGGCGCTCTGTTTCCCCTGCCGGATGACCTCCACCTCCGCCGGCGCCGTCGTATAGCCGCCGATGTCAACGCCCCGCCTGAGAACGGCGACGCGCTCGCGGGAGAGAACGCCAACGACCTTCGCGCGATAGGTTTTGCATATCCCATGGCTCGGATGCGTCATTCTGTAGGCCAGCGCGCCGTCGTTGGTCATCACGATCAGCCCTGTTGTGGCGGCGTCCAAGCGTCCCACGGGGAAGATCCGTTCCTCGATGTCGCGCACCAAATCCATGACCGTCGGGCGATCCCGATCATCGCCCACCGATGTGATAAAACCTTTGGGCTTGTTCAGCACGATATAGACGGAGCGCGTTTCCGGCGCGAGCGTCCGCCCGTCCGCCTCGACCGTGTCCCCGTCCTTCACATCATACCCGGGCGTCAGGATCACCTGCCCGTTCACCCTGACTTTTCCGTTTTTCGTGAGCTCATCCGCTCCGCGTCTGCCGGTCACGCCGGCCCGCGCAATGTATTTGTTCAGTCTCATGATCTAAATTCAAACATGATTGGGCGGGAATGTCAATGGACCGGGAGCATTTTCCGCCATCGGCGGCAGGCAAACCGGACAAACCGGAAACCGCAGCGCGACCTTCGCGGGATTCATCGGTTTCCCAATGTGCCCGGATTAATGTCTGCGCCCCCATTTATGTCTATCCTGCGCGGAAATCCCTCAACAGCACAATGCCGGAGGGGACATCGAACCGGTTTGTCGATGCGCCGTTTTGTGATACAATCTTATCATGCTGAAAGAGAAACTCTGTTACGAGGATCAACTGCCCGTCAACGTGATCGCGGCGGCCATATCGGAGTATCCCATCCACTTTCATGAGGATTTGGAGTTGGTCTGTCTGCTGTCCGGAAGCATGACGCTGCGCAACGGATACTATACCCACACCATGCGGCCCGGCGACATTTTTGTTTTCAACGACAGGGAACTGCACAGTTTCCGGGCGACGGACGAACCGAACGCCGCCGTCATCCTACAGATCGATTCGTCATACTTTTCCGGCGTTTATCCCGATCTCAAAACCGGCTTTTTCGTCACCGACACGGACGGGCCGGACACGCCCGAAATGGACGAGCTGAGAACCGTTTTGATCCGCATCGTCATGGCTTTCTTCTCCGACGGAACCGATCGCGCCGCGCGCGTCGTCGAGCACACGCACAGTCTGCTGTCTTTGCTCATGGAGGAATTTCGTTGTTTTTCCATGGAAAACGGTCGCTTCGTCAATGTCTCCAAGAACAGGACGAACAAAATTTTGACCGGGCGCATGCACAGAATTCAGGACTATCTCTACGCCAATTACAGCAAGAAGCTGACGCTCCGTGAAATCGCGGAGCGGGAACATCTCAGCGTCTACTACCTTTCCCATGTCATCAAGTCGGCGACCGGGCTGAGTTTCAAAGAATTTCTCGGATTCATCCGCGTGGAGGAGTCGGAAAAATATCTGCTTGGCACGGACATGAAGATTCCCGACGTCTCCGACGCCGTAGGTTTTTCGGCGGTGCGGTATTACGAAAAATATTTTGCGAAGTGGTTCGGCATGAGCCCCGGGGAATACAGGATGACACACCCCGACCATGCCGGGAATCGGAACCCGGCCGCCGTGTACAGCAAACTCGGCGGAGACACGATCAAGGCGGCGATCAAAGAGAAATTCAACGATGTCTACCGGGAATACGCGGCCGTTTCCCGCTTGCCCGCAATGGTGATCTCCGTGAACCTGAATGAGACCAAAGGGTTCGATCCCTCAAAAGCCGACCCGCTTCTTCGGATGTTGCGGGATCTGCGGGACGGCGGGGAACTTTCGGGATCCTCGGACAACCGGGGGATCCCGGGCGCCGCGGACGGATCGGACACGGAAAGGATCGCGCATCCCGCCGCGCTCCTGTTTGAAATGTGGGAAAGCTTGGGCGAGCGAATCATCGACGCCGGCGGGCGTCACATCATTTCCGTGGGCGGGTGCGAAACTCCCGGCAGCAAAACCGGAACCGGCGCGGCCGGCGTCAGCATCCTGCTGTGGAATGCGGATGCGGGCGACGGACGGGAGCGCACGGAACTGCTCGTGCGCCTTGTCGGTTTGTCCGGGATGTACGATGTCCGCAGGATCTCCTACGAGGGGCGGGGCGCCGCGGCGGCAACGGAGCGCCGCAAATCACAAAACGGCAAAGAAACGCGCGCGCGCGCCCGGAACGCAAAAAGGGAAGCGCTGTGCCGCAGGGTGGACACATTCCCGACGGTGGCGCACACGCGGATGAAGGTGACAAAAAGATTGACCCTGCAAGTGGAATCCGAGCTTTCCGGCGCCGTGCTGATCCTGATCGATCAAAATATTCCGGACGGGACGGAGCACCCCGACCCGGCATGCCAATTGCATCAAACACGGTAAAAATTGCAAAAGGTTTGTACATTTGTTAGAATGAAAGAGTATTGGGCACGACGCGTTTTTGGTCCGCCGGGCGGTGGCGCGGACATCGCGGCGCAACCGGAAACGCAAAGAAAGAAAACGCAAAGCAAAGAAGCGGCGGCGCTCCCTCCGCACAGGCGGTAAAACAGTGATTGCGACGAACAGAAAGCTTGTTGGTATTTCAAGGGGTTCCGGCGCGGGCAGATCTGAAACCCGACGGCGCGGGCAAAGCGCGAACCCGGGCTTCCCGAAAACGCGCATGATCGCAATCGTGCTGTCGATCGCGGCGCTCAGCGGTTGCACCGCATACAACAATTTTGTCGACGCCTTTTTCAAAGGGGATGAGGAAACGATCCGGATCGGCGTATTTGAACCGCTTTCCGGTGCGTACGCGAAATACGGCGCGCCGGAACGGACAGGGATAGAACTCGCGCACGCACTCTATCCCGACGTGGACGGCAAAGCGGTGCAATTGGTGCTTGCCGACAACGAATCCAACCTCCGGCAGGCGCGCGAAGCGGCTCAAAAGCTGATCGAAGCGGACATTTCCGTGGTGTTGGGCAGCTACGACAGCACACTCTCCATCGCCGGCGGCGAAGTGTTTCAGGAGTCCGGCGTCCCGGCCATCGCCATCACCAACACCAACCCCGTCGTCACGGACGCGTTTGACGTCTATTGCCGCGTCTGCCCGGTGGAATCCGAACAGGGCTTTGCGGCGGCGGCTTACGCCGCGGACAATCTGCGGACAAAGAAAGCTGCCGTGCTGAAAGAACGGGACAACGATTTCGCGGTCACGCTGACGAAAAATTTCAGCGAATCCTTTGCGGAGAAATCAGGCGCGGGCGACGCCGGCATCCTGACAGTGGAATATGACGGCGGTCAGACGGACTTTGCGGAACAGTTGAAAGCCATTGAAAAATTCGGCGCGAAAGTCGTGTTTTTCCCGGGGGCGTGGGACGCGGGCGTCCGCGCGATGACGGAAGCCGGCCGCACGGGGTTTTCGATGCACTTCCTCGGAACGGATGAATGGCGGACGGACGGAATGCTGACCGGCTATAAAAGCGGAGCAATGCCGTCCATGGCTTTCACGGCGTACTACAGCGAAAACGCGGACATGACAGAGATGTCGTCCGTATTTCTCAAAGCGTACAGAGGGAAATTCGGTGCGGACGCCGTACCGGATCCTGCGGCGGCCCTGGCGTTTGACGCCTATCTCATCGCGTTGGAAAGCATACGCGCGGCGGGTTCCCCCGCGGATCGCAAAGCGATCCTGACCGCCCTCCGAGGCACCAAAGCGTTTCCGGGCGCCTCCGGGGAGATTACGTTTGACGAAAACGGAAACCCGATCAAACCCATTACGATTATCACCGTTTCAGACGGAAAATTTATTTCCATCGACACGGTCAGCCCTGAAAAAAAGAAAGGAAAGTGACATGGAACAGAACATCAAAGACGCATTGGAGAAGATCAGACCCTACCTGCAAAGGGACGGCGGGGATGTGGAGTTCGTCGATTATACAGAGGACAAGACTGTCCGGATCCGTCTGCTCGGACATTGCGCGGGATGCCCCCACGCGCAGGCGACCATCAAAGGCGGCATCGAGCGTCTGCTCAAAGAAGCCTATCCCGAAATAGGGTGCGTCGAAGCGGTCGGTTGAGCGAAAGCCATACCGAACCGCAGCGCCCGATCCGAAACCGGGCAATTGCCGCGTTGCGGGGAAATGGGGAACTGCGATGAGATACAATTACCACCAACTCATTGAAGATCGGAGAGATGGCATCGTCGCCATGCTCCGGGAGTTGATCGCCATCAAAAGTGTGCAGGGAGCGCCGTCGGACGGAAAACCTTTCGGAACGGGGATTCACGACGCCTACGTTTACATGCTGGAGCGGGGCAAAGCGGACGGTTTTGAAATCGCGGACGCCGACGGTTTTGGCGGCCACATCGAATGGCGGGGCGCCGGGACGGACGAAAACGGTCAAGCCTCCGCGCCGCCGGACGGGGTTCTGGGGATTCCCGTCCATTTGGACGTCGTGCCGGCGGGCAACGATTGGTCCCGCGATCCGTTCGGCGGGGAGATCGCGGACGGGAAGATCTACGGACGGGGTTCCACCGACAACAAGGACTCCGTCGCCTCCGTTTACTGCGCGATGAAAGCCCTGAAAGACAGCGGATTCATCCCCCGGAAAACAGTGCGTCTGATCTTGGGGCTCGACGAGGAGACGGACTGGATCGGGATGAGGAAATATTTGGAAGTCACGGACGCGCCCGATTTTGGTTTCGCACCGGACGCGGAATTCCCCGCGATCAACGGGGAAAAAGGCATCATCGACTTTGAATTGGCGAAGAAGTTGCGAAAAACCAACGAAAAGGGTCTTGCGTTGCGCAGCATTTCCGGCGGCAACGCGGCAAACATGGTGCCCGACTACGCCAGATCCATCGTCGTGAACGAGATCGACCGGGATTATGACGCGATCAAAGAGAGCATTGCCGCGTTCAGAGCGCGAACGGGGCATAAGCTGCACGGCAAGGGCGTCGGGCAGGCGTTTGAAATTTCCGCGCACGGTCTTTCCGCGCACGGCGCCGTCCCGGAAGAAGGCGTCAACGCCATTTCAATTCTATTGGAGTTTTTGGACGAAGTTGGGATCGCAAACGAAAGCGTCCGCGATTTTATCAGCTTTTACCGGGAGCGCCTAAGCTTTGAAACGGACGGCGCGCGCATGGGCGTCGGGTTCAGCGACGGACCTTCGGGCAAGCTCACTTTGAACGTCGGCAAGATCCGCATGGACGCGGAGGCCGTCATTCTGACCGTCAACGCGCGTTATCCCGTCACAATGCGCGAGGATGAGATATATGAGGCGATGTTGCCGCTCATTCACAGGCACGATCTTGGGATCGTCAAATTAAGTTCCAAACCGCCCATCTACTTCCCCGCGGACGATCCGTTCATCGAAACGCTCCTGTCGGTCTATCGGGCGAACACGGGCGACACGGAGAGCAAACCCTTGGTCATCGGAGGCGGAACCTACGCAAGAGCCATCCCAAACGCGGTTGCTTTCGGTTCCAAGCTTCCCGGGAGGCCGGCCGTCATGCACCAAAAGGATGAATGCGTCGCCATCGGGGATCTCATGACGGCGGCGCACATTTACGCGGACGCCATTTACAAATTGACAGGAGGCGTCTGACGTACTATAATATAAAAACCGGCATGACCGGGAAATATTGTTTCGGGGCGGGGTGAGATTCCCCACCGGCGGTGAAGGGCAGGAATCGGGGAAACCCGCATCCGTGCCACAAGTCCGCGAGCCGAACGCACGGAAACGGAGCGCGAGGCAGAATCGGTAATTTCAAATTCCTTTGACAGCCCGGCCGCAAGCCGCGGCGCAACAAAGAATCTGTCGAAGATTTGAGATGAATCCGGTACCGACGGTAATGGTTCAACCGTGTTGCGCGTATGCAAATCGCGTTGCGGCCGATCCTGAGTCCGGATGGAAGAAACGGGCATTCTTATTCG
>JAISML010000110.1 GCA_031276775.1 Eubacteriales Family XIII. Incertae Sedis bacterium
CGGCGGCGGCGGCAATGCCGTCAATCGGATGATCGAATCCGAGCTTACGGGCGTGGAATATGTGGCGGTCAACACCGACAAACAGGATTTGGCGGAATCCAACGCCGACACGAAGATACAGATCGGCGAGAAAGTGACATGCGGACTCGGTTCCGGCGGCAATCCGGAGAAAGGTCAGGCCTCCGCCGAGGAAAACATGCAGGACATCGAAACTGCCGTCAAAGGTGCGGATATGGTCTTTATCACGGCAGGCATGGGCGGCGGCACGGGCACGGGCGCGGCGCCCGTCATCGCAAAAATATCCAAGGATCTCGGCATTTTGACCGTGGGCGTCGTAACAAAGCCGTTCAGCTTTGAAGGCAAGAAGCGGCGGGACAACGCCGAACTTGGCATCAATTACATGCGGAAGCACGTGGATTCCCTCGTGATCGTCCCCAATGACAAGATCTTGCTCATCTCCGACAAGAACACCACCGTCGCGGACGCTTTGATGATGTCCAACGAGGTGTTGAAGCAGGCGGTGCAGGGTATTACGGATATCATCTCCAAGTCCGGACTCATCAACCGCGACTTTGCCGATGTGCGAACCGTTATGAGCGACAAGGGCATCGCCCATATCGGCATCGGCAAGGCCAAAGGCGAGGGCAAGGTGTCCGAGGCGGTGCGCGGCGCCATAGAAAGTCCGTTGCTCGAAACGTCCATTGCCGGTGCGAAAGCCGTTATCCTCTACGTTTCCGGCGGTTATGATCTCGGCATGTTGGAGGTCAACGAGGCGGCGGATCAGATCGAGCAAGCCGTGGATCGGGAAGCGATCGTGATCTTTGGCACCTCCGTTCACGAGGATCTGGCGGATGAGATGATCGTCACGGTGATCGCCACGGGATTTGAAGAGAGACCCGGTGAGCAATTGGAACCGATCTATCCGGTGAAGCCAAGTGCGGTGAGCGTTGGCGCGCCGGCCGGCAAAAGTGAATCGGGATCAAACCCCGAAAACGGCGCCGGAGTGAAAGGCGCTCCCGGTCTCAGATTTACCGACTTCGCCGATGATGAGGATCGTTTTGGCTTCACCGCCGAAAGGGAACCCCAACAGGAAACCATTTTCCCCGACGGTGAAGTGGAAGGGGGAGGGGACAACGATTTTGCCGTCCCCGAATTTTTGAAGAAAGATTGAGTGCGTACCGCGCTTTCAATTGATTGAACGGCGTCAACAGTGATTTTTGCGATATGCGCGGCGGCGGGGCTTGGCTTTGCCGCCGTTTTGAACGGCGGGGCAAATGAAAGAGGTCATCACTTCCGAAAGCAACAAAATTGTCAGGCTCGCGAAGAAATTGCGCGACAGGCGGGGACGGGACAGCGAGGGGGCGTTTCTCGCAGAAGGCGAACATCTTTTGGAAGAGGCGCGCAAAAGCGGAGCGCGCATCATGTATGTTCTTCTGCGCGAAAGCGGGAGCGTCCGCCTCCGTGAACGCGTCTCAGATTGGGGCTGCGGCCAGGCGAATGGCAGGGATGCGCATGTTCCGGGCGAAGCGGACGAAGTTCAGGAAGCGCGCACGGTCGTTCTTGCGGACGGCTTGTTTGACCGGCTTGCCGACACGGTGACGCCGCAGGCTGTGATGACCATCGTGCGAAAGCCTTGCGGAAACCATCGTTTCGGGACGGAAGACACAGCGGAAGTTCCGACGGACGGGGTTGCGGATCGAGCGGCTTTGGTGGTCTTGGACAGACTTCGCGATCCCGGCAATGTGGGCGGCATCATTCGGAGCGCGGAAGCCGCAGGCTTTACCGGCGTCATCGCAGAGAAAGGGTCGGTCGACATATTTTCCCAAAAGGTGGTGAGAGCGGCGTCGGGCGCGCTTTTCCGCATTCCCGTTCGATTTGTTCCGGACGCCGCGGCAGCGCTCCGCGCATTGAAGTCGCGCGGCATTCGGACGATCGCCTGCAGTATGGCGGGAGAGCGGACATATGACGAAGCGCCGTTGGCGGGCGATGTGGCGATCATCGTGGGCAATGAGGGCGGCGGGCTTTCGGCGCCGTTTCTCACGGAAGCGGACGAGCGAATCCGCATACCCATGCGGGAGGGCAGCGAATCGCTGAACGTCTTGGTCGCGGCATCCATCGTGATGTTCGAGAAAAGAAGGCAGGAAAGGAAGAAACGGGAGGAACCATGTTGAACAAACCGGATCAACTGTTGCGGGAAGCGAAAGCGTTGCTTGAGAAAGCGACGGGGGAAGCGGACGTCGAAGCGGTCAGGATAGGCTTTTTCGGCAAGAAAGGAAAGCTGACGGCGATCTTGCGCTCCATGGGCGCGCTGAGCCAAGAGGAACGCAAGGAGTTGGGGTTGCGGGCGAACAGGGTCAAGGAAGAAATCGAGTCTCTGATCGCCGAGAAGAAGCGCGAAATTTCCGCAACGCTCAGATCGGCGCGGTTTTCCGCCGAGAAATTGGATGTGACGGAACCCGGCAGGCGGCCTCCGATCGGAAACAGGCATCCGATCACGCAGACCATCGGAGAGATTGTCCGCATCTTTGCGAACATGGGATACAGCGTCACGGAGGGACCGGAGGTCGAAACGGTATTCAACAATTTTGACGCGCTGAACGCTGCCCCCAACCATCCGTCGCGTGATTTGACCGATACGTTTTACATCACGAAAGATACCTTGCTTCGGACGCAGACATCCCCCGTGCAGGTACGGACGCTGCGCAGCGCCGCCCCGCCCATCAAGGTGATCTCACCCGGGCGCTGTTTCCGGACGGATGCGCCGGATGCGACCCACTCACCCATGTTTCACCAGGTGGAAGGCTTGCTCGTGGATGAGGGCGTATCCATGACCGATTTGAAAGGCGTCCTCGACCTCTTCGCAAAGCGCATGTTCAACGAAAATGTCGTCACGAAGTTCCGGCCGCATTTTTTCCCGTTCACGGAACCAAGCGCCGAGATGGATATGTCGTGCTTTGTCTGCGGCGGCAAGGGTTGCCGTGTCTGCGGGGGAAGCGGCTGGATCGAAATCCTGGGTTGCGGCATGGTGCATCCCAATGTACTCAGGGTCGGAGGTGTGGACGCGGAGCGATACACGGGTTTCGCTTTCGGTATGGGCGTGGAGCGCATTGCCATGCTGAAACACGGCGTCGGGGACATCCGCCTCTTCTATGAAAACGACATTCGGTTCATCCGCCAGTTTGGATGAGCCGCGCAGGCGGGAGGATAAGCCGCGGATACGGGGAAAGGTAAGCTCGCGCAGGATTTTTTCCCGTAGGTGCGGCGCAGACGGACAATAAGGAGGAAAGATGTTAGTACCCATTACATGGCTCAAAGAATATACGGACATCGAGGAGGATGCGGTTGCGTTCGCGGAGCGGATGATCCTGTCCGGTTCCAATATCGAAACGGTCAAGACCTTTGGTGAGGACGTCATGGGTGTGGTGATCGGCCGCGTCCTGTCCGTCGAGCGCCATGCGGATTCCGATCATCTCCTGATTTGCCGCGTGGACGTGGGAACCGCAGCGGGCGGCGATGCGATTCAAATCGTCACGGGCGCGCCGAATGTGTCTCCCGGCATTGTGGCGCCGGTGGCGCTTCACGGCGCCGTGTTGCCCGGAGGCGTAAAGATCAGGCGGGGCAAACTCAGGGGGGTGATGAGCGAGGGAATGCTCTGTTCCGCAGAGGAATTGGGCTTTGACGACAAGGTGACGCCTCTGTCGGGCAAAAACGGCATTTGGATCTTGCCGGATGAATTTGAGGTGGGCGCGGACGCTTCGGAGGCTTTGGGACTGCGCGAAACGGTCGTGGATTTTGAGATCACGCCCAACAGACCGGACTGTCTGTCGATCTTGGGCATGGCGCGGGAGGCGGCGGCGGTGTTCGGCGGCGCGTTGCGGTACCCGAACGCCAAAGCCGACGCGGACGGGGGCAAGGCGGCGTCCGATTTTATCAAAGTCGAGATCGCGCGTCCCGATCTCTGCGGACGGTATGTCGCGCGGATCGCGGAACAGATCGTCGTTCGGGAAAGCCCTTGGTGGTTGCAAAGGAGATTGATGTTCGCGGGCATGCGTCCCATCAACAACATCGTCGATATCACCAATTATGTGATGCTGGAATACGGTCATCCCATTCACGCGTTCGACGTCAGAACCATCGCGGGCGGCGTCATCATTGTGGATACGGCAAAAGACGGGGAAACCTTTGTCACCTTGGACAATACGGTCCGCACTTTGAGCGGCGACATGCTGCTCATCAACGACAGGGAGAAAGGCGTCGGCATTGCGGGCGTGATGGGCGGTCTGAATTCCGAAATCGAAACGGATACCGAAACGATCCTCGTGGAAGCGGCAAATTTCAACTCCGCAAGCATTCGGCGCACGTCCAAGGCATTGGGAATCCGCAGCGAAGCGTCGTCCCGGTTTGAAAAAGGCGTTTCGGCCGAATTGTCGGGTGCGGCGGCCGATCGCGTCTGCGCGCTTATCGCCGAAACGGGCGCCGGGCGCATCGTCGGCGGAGCGGTGGACAATTATCCGGGCAAGGCAGAACGCAAACCCGTCAGCGTCCGGGTTGCGCGCGTGAACGCGCTGTTGGGTACGGCGCTTGCGCGGAACGAGATGGCAAACATGCTGAAACGTTTGGAGATGGAGGTGGCGGCGGCGGAAAATGTCCTACGCGTCATCCCGCCTCATGTACGCGTCGATCTCTGCGAGGAAGTGGACTTCATCGAGGAGATCGGCCGCATGTACGGCTATGATCGTCTGGGCGTTACCCTGCACAAGGACAGCGTGGAAGCGGAGCAGTCCCGGAGTTGGCGTTTGCGGGAACTGGCGCGCGACGTCTTGACGGGCGCGGGTCTTTGCGAAATTCAGACATACAGCTTCGTTTCGCCGGGCGGCGTGGATCGGATCGCGTTGCCGCCGGACTCCGACAGGCGAAATTTCGTGCGATTGATCAATCCGCTCGGCGAGGAGAACAGCGTGATGCGAACTGCGCTTCTGCCCAATATGTTGGACATACTGTCCGGAAATTTCAGCAGGAGCAATGCGGCGGTCAGACTCTTTGAAATAGGGAACACATTCTTGAACGCGGAACGGGATGCGTTGCCCAAAGAACGGATATCCCTGTCCATCGGCGGCTACGGTTCGTGGGGATTTTTCGAACTAAAGGGCGTTATCGAAACGCTTTTGGAACGTTTCGGCATCGGCGGCGCGACCTTTGAATCGGTCTCCGACACGGGAACCTATCATCCCGGCAGGTGCGCGCGGATATCGATTCCCCATGCGGACGCCGGGGGATCCGAAGCCGTATGCCGGAGCGGGCAACCGAAAACCGAAGCCGGCGCGCAGCCGGGGGAAGTCGGTCTTATGGGCGAGATACATCCCGATGTGCGCGCGGCGTTCGACATCGGAACGGAAGCGTGGGGCGCGGAAATCGACTTGGAATACCTGATCGGGCGGGCGAATCCCGTGCGGCGTTACACGCCCTTGGAACGGTATCCCGCAGTGGTCAGGGATGTTTCGCTGCTCACGGCCGACGAAGTGACCGTCGGCGCGGTCGAACGCATCATTCGGCGGACGGGCGGGAAATTGCTGGAGCAGGTTCGGCTTTTCGACGTGTACAGGGGGAAACAGATACCGGAAGGCATGAAGAGTCTGTCGTTCAGTCTCACCTACAGAGCTTCCGATCGAACCCTGACGGACGAGGAAGTCGCCAAAACGCATGAAAAAATATTGGGAGCAATTGCGGAAAATACAGGAGCCGGTCTGCGGGAAATATGATAGAATGATTTTGAAATCGCGCGCAGCCGATGTTTACGCGGCGTTCGCGCGAATTTTGCGAAAGCGCGGGATACGCGCGGGAGACGAAAACGTTCTGTTTTCCGCCCGCGCGGACATGACATACAGGAAAGATTGGGGACACGCGAAGAGCGCGGACAGGACAAGCAAGGAGGCGGATTATGGTTGAGTCCAACAAAGTGAGCGTCAGAATCTACGGACAGGAATACACAATTTCCGGCGTGAAGTCCAGGGATTATATTATGAAAGTTGCCGACCGGGTGGACACGATGATGAAAGAGATATCCGAAAGCATGGGCGGCGGCTCTATGTCATCATTGGCTGTTTTGGCCGCCGTCAACATCACCGATGAGATGTTTTCCTTGCAGGATGCGCAAGCGGAAAAGGACGTGGAGAAAGATCAGCTGAACAAAGACGTCGCGCATTACATGCAACTTTGGGACGAGGCGAAGAAGAACTTTCTCCAGTACAAGGAGGACGCGCAGGCCGTGGCGGCGCAAAAGGACAAGCTGCAGGAGAAACTGAATCAGAAAGCCATCGAGCATGATACCCTGATCAAGGCGGCGGCCGAGCGGGAACAGCGGATAGAAGAGCTTGAAAACAGAGTGAAAAGCCTGACCCAACGTCTGAAAGCCGGAGAGGAGGGTCGGGTCGTCACCTCGGAACAGATACGGGAATTGGAGGATAAGTACAAAGAGATAGAAGGAAGTTACTTTGAGCTTCAAATGGAGAACATCCAGCTGAAAGGGGATTTGGAGCGGTACAGAAAACTCTCCGAATGATTCGGATGATGGATGACAAACGGCAATACGACGTCCTTGAATATCCGAAAGTGTTGGAGGAATTGGCCGCGCGCGCGGGTTCCGCGCTTGCCGCAAAGGAAGCGGGATCCCTCATGCCTTCGAATGACTTTGCGGTCGTGCGGGAACGCTTGTCGGAAACGAGCGAGGCGCTTTCCGTCCTCATGCGCAAGGGAAGGCTTCCGCTCGGTGATTTCGGCGATGTCGCGCCCGCCGCATCCTATGCGGAGAAGGGCGGCGTTTTGTCCATGGGTCAACTGCTCGGCGTGGCTTCCCTGCTCGGCGCGGCGCGGCGAATGATCGCGTTTCTGCGTTCCGACGTGCCGGAGATACCGATCCTCGCGGGCATGTCGTCCGTTATGGAAACGGACAGAGGTTTTGAGGAGCGCATCGCGACGTCCATCATCAGCGAAACGGAAATGTCCGACGCCGCCGATCCCGCCTTGCGTCGCATACGCCGCAGCATGGCGGCTCAGAACGGAGCCATTCGCGAAAAACTGAACAGAATGATCACCTCCCCGGCTTACGCGGACATCCTGCGGGATCGTTTGGTCACGATACGGGACGGTCGCTTTTGTCTGCCTGTCCGACAGGAATATGCGCAACGTTTCCCCGGGATCGTCCATGATCGCAGCAAAGGCGGATCGACTGTTTTCATCGAACCTCAGACGGTGGTGGATCTCAACAACCGTCTGCGTGAATTGGAATTGGAGGAAGCGCGGGAAATAGAGCGCATATTGTCGGAACTGTCCGCCGTTGCGGGCGCAATGGCGCCGGCTTTGCGCACCAATCAGGAGATGCTGACGCGTCTCGATCTGATCTTCGCAAAGGCATCGCTTTCCGCGGATATGAGAGCGACGGAGCCGGAGATCAACGAACGCGGGTTCCTTGAGATCGCGGAGGGCCGCCATCCCCTCATCGATCCGAAGTCCGTTGTACCCATCAGCCTCACCTTGGGCGGGACTTACCGCACGCTGATCATCACAGGGCCGAACACGGGCGGAAAGACCGTCACCCTCAAGACCGTCGGGCTCTTTATCCTCATGGCGGAAGCCGGTTTGCATGTGCCGGCGTTGCGGGCCGATATTCCGATCGTTTCGGATATCTATGCGGACATAGGCGATGAACAGAGCATTGAGCAGAGTCTGTCCACCTTTTCCTCCCACATGCGGAACATCGTCGCCATCATCGCGCGCGCCGATGAAAAATCCATCGTATTTCTCGACGAATTGGGCGCCGGAACCGATCCGACGGAAGGCGCGGCTTTGGCCATCGCCATCTTGGAAACCTTGCAGACGAAAGGGTGCCCGGTCATGGCAACGACGCACTATACGGAGATCAAGAAATACGCCGTCGCGGCGGAAGGCGTGGAGAACGCTTCCATGGAATTCGACGTGGAAACATTGAGCCCCACGTTTAAGTTGACGCTCGGAACGCCGGGTCGGTCCAATGCTTTTGAAATATCACGAAAACTTGGTTTGCCGGAAGCTTTGGTCGCGCGCGCGGCCGAACTCTTGGACAGCGGCAGCGTGACGTTCGAAGCGGTCATCGCGCGTGCGGAAGCGGACAGACGGGCGGCCGAAACATATCGGCGGGAGGCCGAAGCCTTGCGCGCGGAGATGGAGGCGCGGAGGCGGGATCTGGAACGGCAGGCCGAAGATTTTGAAGCCGGGCGGGCGCAACGCTTGGAAAAGGCGAAAGCCGAAGCGCTCGGGAAAGTCGCGGAAGCGGAGGAATTCGCCGACATCGTGCGCGGGGAACTGAAAGCGCTTTTGGACGACGCGGAAGAGATGGCCAACCGAGCCCGGAAAGGGACTTCCGAATTTCACGGCGCCGTCAAAAGGATGAGCAGAGGGGATTTTTACCGCAGGTTGGATGAAAGCAGGAAGCTTCTGGGTCAGCTGAAAGAGGACTATCGCGGCATGGGCGCGGACGGGCGGGATTTCGGCCGCGGGGGCAAAGGCGGCCGGACGCGGGACGAAGCGCCGCGCGCGTCGGAACTGCGCGTCGGAACTGCGGTGCGGATCCCGGAGATGGATCGCACGGGCGAGGTTTTGACAACGCCTGACGAAAAGGGGGACGTGCAGGTGCGGGTGGGACGAATCCGCATGACCTTACCCTTGTCGAAGTTGCGTCTTTCGGGAAAGAACGGAACAACTCCGGCGCCCCGGGGCGGAAAGTACGGAGGTCTCGTCCGCGCGAAAATCGACAGCGTCAGCGCCGCAGTGGATGTACACGGACACAATTTGGACGACGCGGAGCGCGTGGTGGACAAGTATTTGGACGATGCCTTTCTCGCCGGTCTGCATGAGGTGATCATCATCCACGGCAGGGGCGAAGGCATCCTGCGCAACGGTTTGCGCGGCATGTTGAAAGGCCACAGGCATGTGAAATCCATACGTCCCGGTGATCCGGGGGAGGGCGGAGAGGGCGTGACCGTCGTCGTCATGAAGTGAAATTCGCCACCCTCTCATTCCCTGCGCATCGCTTCTTTCATCTCTCCCACATAAGCCGACAATCGGGGCGCGGCGTCCGCGCCGTATTCGGCGATGAGCCGGACGATGGCGCTGCCGACGATTACGCCGTCGGCATGCCGGGCGATCTCTTTCGCCTGATCGGGTTTGTGGATCCCAAAGCCGACGGCGACGGGAACGTCCGTGTGCGCACGGATTTCAGCGACCAAAGCCGGAATGTTTTCCGTGATCGTTTGGCGCGCGCCCGTTACGCCGAGCGAGGATACGAGATAGACGTAGCCTTCGGCGGCGGCTGCGATCTGAGCGGTGCGTCCGCCTGAGGTGGGCGCGATGAGCGGGATCAGCGCCACATTGTGCTTTTGGGTAAAATCCAGGATTTCGCCGCGTTCCTCAAAAGGCAAATCCGGAATGATGACGCCTTCGACGCCGCATTCTTCGCAACGCGCGAAGAATGCCCCGTATCCATATTGCAGGACGGGGTTCAGGTAGGTCATAAAGACCAAGGGAACGGAGATATCGCCCTGCAAAGACAGGATCGTGCCGAAAAGTTTGTCGAGCGTCATGCCCGAGGAAAGGGCGCGCAGATGCGCCGCCTGTATGTCCGGTCCCTCGGCGATCGGATCGGAAAAAGGCAGACCGATCTCGAGAATGTCCGCGCCCGCGTCCGCCAGCGTCCGGATGAACGTTCGGGTACTGCCGAGATCCGGATCGCCCGCGGTCAGATAGGCGACAAAAGCTTTGTGTCCGCGGAACGCTTCGCTGATTCTATTCATGAATGTCCTCCCCTCTGTGGCGCGCGATCGACGCCACATCCTTGTCGCCCCGTCCCGAAAGGCACAGAATGATGCATTCATCCTTCGGCAGCGCGCCGGCGATCCTGCGGACGTGCGCTACCGCGTGCGCCGATTCGACGGCGGGAATGATCCCTTCGGTCTTGGAAAGGTAATCGAAAGCCGCCACCGCTTCCCCATCCGTCACAGGTACGTATTCCGCGCGGCCGGAGTCGTGCAGCCAGGCGTGTTCCGGACCGATGCCCGGATAATCGAGCCCTGCGGAGATCGAATAAACGGGGGATATCTGACCGGCGTCATCCTGGCAGAAATAGGACTTCATGCCGTGAAATACGCCCACCCGGCCTTTCGATACAGTGGCGGCATGCCGTTCCGTGCCAAGACCGAGCCCTGCGGCTTCACAGCCGATGAGCCGGACGCCCTTGTCGTTGATGAAATGGTAGAAAGCGCCGATCGCGTTGGAACCTCCGCCGACACAGGCGATCACGGCGGCGGGGAGTTTTCCCTCCTTTTCGTACAACTGTGCTTTCGCCTCACGGCCGATCACGCTTTGAAAGTCGCGTACGATGGTCGGAAAGGGGTGCGGTCCCATGACGGAGCCGAGGACGTAGTGCGTATCGGAGACGCGGCGCGTCCATTCGCGCATGGTTTCGTTGACCGCGTCCTTGAGCGTCATGGTTCCGGCTGTGACCGCGCGGACCTCGGCGCCCAAAAGCCGCATGCGGTAGACGTTCAGAGCCTGCCGGTCCGTATCTTCTTTGCCCATGAAGATCAGGCATTCCAAACCGAGCAGGGCAGCCGCCGTCGCCGTCGCCACTCCGTGTTGTCCCGCGCCTGTTTCCGCGATTACGCGGGTTTTTCCCATGCGTTTTGCCAACAGAACCTGACCGAGCACGTTGTTGATCTTGTGCGAACCCGTATGATTCAAGTCCTCGCGCTTGAGGTAGATCTTCGCGCCGTTCAGATCTTTCGTCATGTTTTCGGCGAAGTAGAGGCGCGACGGCCGTCCTGCGTATTCGTTTAGCAGATAGTCCAATTCCTCATTGAATTTCCGATCGTATTTGTATTCGGTGTAGGACCGCTCCAAGTCGGCAAGGGCATGCATGAGCGTTTCGGGGACGTACTGCCCTCCGTAGTTGCCGAAGCGCCCGTTTCGTGTTTTCGTTTTTGCATCATTCATCGTTCACCTCATTCCGTTTCATTCGCGCCATGGTCTTACCGCTTCGAGGAAATCCTGTATTTTCCGCAGATCCTTCACGCCTCCGGTCTCCACGCCGCTGCTCACATCCAAAGCATAGGGACGGACTTTCCCGGCCGCTTCGGCGGCATTGTCCGGCGTCAGCCCGCCCGCGAGGAAGAAGGGGCGCGGAATTTGGCCGATCAAATCCCAGTTGAAAAGCGTTCCGGATCCCGCCCGCGCGCTGTCCAACAGAAGAAAATCCGCAACCGTATCCCGTACCGCATCGCGGGAAAGCGAGATCGCTTTGATCAGGGGAACGGGGATTCTGCGCTTCAGCGCCGCGACCTCTTCTTCGCTTTCGTCTCCGTGCAACTGAACCGAGGAGATGATCCCGGCTTCGCAGAGGGCGACGATGTTTTCCGGAGCTTCGCGCACGAATACGCCCACACTTTGGATGCGCGGATCGAGCAAACTCTTCAGGCGCGCCGCCTCTTTTGCCGTCACGCGCCGCGCGCTTTCAGCGAATACGAACCCCACATAGTCCGGCAGACAGGCGTTCACGAAAGACACGTCCGCCTCACGCCGAATCCCGCAGATCTTCACCTTGATCTTCCTCTTCCCTTGATTCATGCGCTTTACGCCTCCCGGCAACAGGTTGTGTTTCGGCGCGGCATCAGACGTTGCAGAGCCGCTTTTCTGTCGGGCGCGCGCATCAGCGCCTCCCCGACCAAGACCGCGTCCACGCCGTTTTCCGCCAAGCGCTCCGCGTCCGCGCGGGTGGCAATGCCGCTTTCCGCGACACAGAGCGTGCCCGGGGGGATCGATGCGCGCAGACGCAGACAGTTGAGCGGATCCACGGCAAAGGTTCTGAGATCGCGGTTGTTGACTCCGATCATCCGCGCTCCCGCGCGCAGGGCGGCGTCGAGTTCCTTTTCGTCATGCACCTCCGTCAGTGCGGACAGCCCCAAGGCGTTCGCGCAGGCGAGAAACTCTCGCAGACGACTTTCGTCCAGGATGGCGCAGATCAGCAATACGGCGCGCGCGCCCAAGACTTTTGCCTGGTATATCTGATAGATGTCCACGGTGAAGTCCTTGCGGAGAACGGGCAGAGGGACGGCGGCCGCGATTTCGCCCAGATATGCGTCGCTGCCCAGAAAATATTCCGGTTCCGTCAATACGGAGAGGCCGGCCGCGCCGCCCGACGCGTAATCCCGCGCGATGGACAGATAGGGGAAATGCTCGGCGATCATGCCTTTCGACGGAGAAGCGCGTTTCACCTCACAGACGAACGACAGTCCCGGCGCTTTCAGGGCTGTTTCAAAGGCGAAGTCCCCGGTCGGTTTGCTTTCGCACAACCGCTCCAATTCGGAGAGCGGCATAGCCGCTTTCTCCCGCGCGACCCGCGCCTCGGCGGAGACCGCGAGTCTTTCCAAAATATTGTCGGTTTTCATCATGTTCACATCCGTTTCTTCCGCTGCGCGTCCGCGCGCTGTCGCCGGGCAGATGCGGCGCGCAATCTCAGACAGGCGCCGGGTTTGCGCGGCAATCGGCCGTCAATGCGCAAACGCATGGGTTGCGGCGACAAAGTCGTTCATTTTTTTCATTGCGGCGCCGCTGTCGATCAGTTCCGCCGCAATGCCGACGCATCGCCGCAGTGTTACGTCCCTCCGCGCCATATAGAGACAGAAAGCGGCGTTGAGCAGGACGATGTCGCGTTTTGCGCCCCGTGTCCCGCCGAGTACGGCGCGCGCGATCTCCGCGTTTTCCCCGGGATCGCCACCGGTCAATTCCTTCAGACCGCAACGTGTCAGACCGAATTGTTCCGGGGTGATGAAATAGCTGTTGAGGCTTCCGTCGTTTGTTTCGCAGATGGTCGTCGTGCCCGTCAACGTGATCTCGTCCAAGCCGTCATGCCCGTGTACGACCATCGCGCGTTTAACGCCGAGATTTGCCAACACCCCGGCCAAGGGACGCGCCAAGGTCTCATCGTAGACGCCCAAAAGCTGCATGTTTGCCCCGGCCGGATTGGCCAAAGGACCGAGGATGTTGAAGATGGTTCGCACGCCCAACTCGCGCCGCACCGGCGCGACGTGGCGCATCGCCTCATGATATACGCTTGCCAACATAAAGCACATGCCCGTTTCGCGCAACACCCGCTCGCTCGCCGCCGCAGGGATCGAAACGTTTGCCCCCAATGCCTCGAGCAGGTCGGCGCTGCCGCACTTGCTGGATACGCTGCGACCGCCGTGCTTGGCCACCGGGACGCCGCCCGCCGCCGCGACGAAAGCTGACACCGTGGAAATATTGAAACTGTACAACTCGTCCCCTCCTGTGCCCACGATGTCCAGCACATCCGTTTCCGGTTGCAGCTTCGCGCATTTTTCGCGCATGACGGAAGCGCAGGCTGTGATCTCGTCGATCGTTTCCCCCTTTTGCCGCATCGCCGTCAGGAACGCGCCCATCTGCGCCGGCGTCGCGCGGCCCTCCATCATTTCAAGCATGACCTCGCGCGCTTCGGCGTGGGAGAGATCCGCTCCGTCCAGTACATTGTAAATTGCTTCTTTAATCATCTTTCTCCTCGCCTCCGTTGCCTGTCATTGCCGTGGATTTGCCGCTGTCGCGGATTTGCGCTTTGTCTTGTGAAAATCCCGCTCCGTGCGGCGCCGGAATTCGTTGCGGCGCGACCGGTTTGA
>JAISML010000152.1 GCA_031276775.1 Eubacteriales Family XIII. Incertae Sedis bacterium
CCACAGGGCCCGGATGACCGCGTGCGCCGCGTCCATATCCGCACAGCCACCGTAAAAGTATTGCATGTTTTCCCGGATTTTTCCGCTTACGGCATATCTGCCCGTCGTTTCCAAAGAGCGCATGTAATCTGCGATCTCCGCGGGATTCTCCCCCGAAAAATGCCATAACAGCCGTTCCAGATTCCCCGAGATCAGGATATCCATCGAGGGGGAACTGGTCAGATAAAACCGCCTGTTCGCGTCATAGACGCCGCTGTTGATGAAATCGGTGAGCACCCTGTTCTCGTTGGAAGCGCATATGAGTTTTCCGACGGGAAGCCCCATCTCTTTCGCGTAAAAAGCCGCGAGAATATTGCCGAAATTCCCGGTGGGAACGACGATGTTGATCGCGTCACCCGAGGTGATTTGCCCCAGATCGATCAAGCGGATGTACGCATGGATGTAATAAGCCACCTGCGGGATCAGGCGCCCAATGTTGATGGAATTGGCCGAGGACAGCCTGAAATCCCCCGCATCCAGCCGCGCGGCGAGCGCATTGTCGTTGAATATCTCCTTGACGCCCGTCTGCGCGTCGTCAAAGTTGCCTTCTATCGCGTAGACATGCGTATTGGCGCCGCGCTGGGTGATCATCTGCCGCTTCTGTATCTCGCTCACCCCTTCGACAGGGTAGAACACGAAGATTTCGGTGCCGGAAACATCGGCAAAGCCTTCCAAAGCAGCTTTGCCCGTATCCCCGGACGTCGCGGTGAGTATGACGACTTTTCTGTCCTCTTTTTCCTTGCGCACGGACGAGGTCAGCAGGTAAGGGAGGATGGACAGCGCCATGTCTTTGAACGCGGCCGTTCTTCCGTGGTAGAGTTCTAGAAAAAAGGCTTTTTTTGCGACGGCCAAGGGCGCGATCTCCGGCGTGTCAAACTTCTCGTCGTACGCGCCGTCCGTGCATCTGCGCAGTTCTTCCTCTTCGAATTCCGGCAGAAATCCCCGCATGACCTTGTATGCCACATCTTTGTACGCCACGCCGATCATGTGCTCAAATTCCATGTGCAGCTTCGGGATTTTTGACGGCACATACAGTCCCTTGTCCGGCGCCAATCCGCGGATGATCGCTTCCGTGCTACGGCTTTCCTCCGAATTTCCCCTCGTGCTTATGTAACGCATATTCTCTCCGCTCCTGTTCCACGCATTTGAAAAAATCACAGCTTTCTCAACGCATCCACGATCCCGATTTTCCCTTCATCCGTTTCCTCCCGGCGTTTGATGACCGCCGCCGGAACGCCGGCCACGACAGTCCGCTCCGGCACATCGTCGATAACGACGGCTCCCGCCGCCACAACGGCGCCTTTGCCGATCCGCACGCCTTCCAGAATGACGGCGTTCGCGCCGATCAGCACATCGTCCTCCACCACCACCGGCCGGGCGTTGGGCGGCTCGATGACGCCGGCCAGCACGGCGCCCGCGCCGATGTGGCAATTCCTGCCCACCGTGGCGCGTCCGCCGAGGATCGCGCCCATGTCGATCATGGCGCCCTCGCCGACGACGGCGCCGATGTTGATGACGGCGCCCATCATGATGACGGCATTGTCTCCGATCGACACGCGATCCCGGATGATCGCGCCCGGCTCGATGCGCGCATTGACGTTTTTCAGATCCAGCAGCGGTACGGCCGAATTGCGCATCCGGTTTTCCACCTCGACGTCCTCGATTGCGTCGGCGTTCCGCTCCAGCACGGGCGCGATCTCCGACCAATCTCCGAAGATGATTTTGTCCGTCAGGCCAAACACCTTGCAACCGTCAAAGGCAATGTCGCGTTTTGCCTTTAAATATACCTTGACCGGCGTTTTTTTCTTCGCTTCGCCGATGAAGCGTATGAGCTCCCGAGCGTCGTCCATCCCCTGCTCCTTTCCTCAAACCGGCGCCATGCGGTACATGCCTTTCGCGACGGCGACGGCAGTTCCCGACAGAAACACCTCTCCGCTCTCCCCGATCCGAACATGCAGGGATCCGTAAGGAAGCACGACTTTCACGTCGCGTTTCAGTCTGCCCTCCAACGCGCCGACGACGGCGACGGCGCACGCGCCCGTGCCGCAGGCAGCCGTCAGCCCCGCGCCCCGCTCCCAGGTCATGACTTCGACGGCGCCTTCATTCAAAACGCGCGCCATGTTGACGTTGGTCTTTTCCCTGTAGAGGGGGAGTTCCGACAACGCCCGCGCAAAACGGACGGTTTCATCGCGTTTTGCGAGATCAAAACCGTTCACGTCCGTCCACACGACGGTATGAACGGTGCCCATAAACACACTGCTTACCTCCGCGATCCGCCCGGCCGCCGTCACCCGTCGGCGCAGAAAATCTTCGCCCGCGTCCGCGACGCCCGACCGCGCAGGGGAAAAATCCGGCTTTCCCATGCCGATCTCCACCTCAAACGGATCGCCGCGCAGTATCCGCACCCGCATCTCCCCCGCGAGCGTGCGCACCGCATAGGTTTCCCGCTCCGGAGGAACAAGACCCTCGTCGCGGCAGTACAGCGCAAAGCACCGGATCCCGTTGCCGCACATGGGAGCGCTGCTGCCGTCGCTGTTGCGGATCTCCATCTCCAAAGGATCCTCTTTGACGACGATCAGCCCGTCGGCGCCGACGCCGGTATGTCTGTCGCAGATCTGCGCGGCCAAACGCGCGCGGGAAACGCCGCTCGTCTCTGCCGCGCGCTCCCCGACGATGACAAAATCGTTCCCGCAACCATGGTATTTTGAAAACGCTATCGTTTGCATTCCCTTATTATAGCATTTTCGGCGCAAAACAGGTAGGGAAATGCGGTTTTATTCTGTGGTCGAGAGTACGGCGTTGTACTTCTCCACCTGACTCACTTTCAGAAGACCCGCTTCCGACGGATCCACCTCCTCATTCAGCTTCAGCACCATCGGTCCCATGAAGACCGTGTCCAGGATCTCGTCGTTCAGGGACACCTTGCTGTAAGGCGTAAACCCTTCCCCTTTGATGTAATACTGTCCGGCGACGTTCACGATTTCCGTGATGCGTATCGGTCTGTAGCCCATCTTCATGTCCGTGGATTTGAACGGGACGGTTCCCCCGTACACGTACCGTTTGCCGTAAAGCATGTCGTACTGGAGCAAATGAAGGTTGTCCCGGTAATCGCGCTTGCCTTTGCTGTCCTGATGAAAGACGGTCATCGTCCCCTCCCTCATGCCGATGCGGCGCTGGACCTCGGCGGACAGCTGATAAGCGGCCAAGTCCTTTGCCTCGCGCTTCATTCCGAAATTCGACCAGATCACATACTGTGTTTTGAACGTCGAACCGGACTGCATCTCCGCACCCGTCATGCCGAGCGCCGGCAGATGATCCCCGTAGAGGATGAGCACGACGTCTTCACCGTATTGCGACAACTCCTCCGTAAGCCGCTTGAGGAAAATATCCATTTCCATTATCTGCTGGACATAATATTCGTACGCGTACTTCGTTTCATCCGGCACATCCCCCTCCACCGTGACGATCGGATCGTTTATCGTCTTTACCGTGGGATAATCCCCGTGCCCCTGGACGGATATGGCGTAGATATAATCTTTCGCGTCCGTCGCGTCGAGCGCCCCGAGGATCTCCCCGATCAGCACGTCGTCCGTCGCGTAATTTTTCGGCGTCTTGTACACGTAACTCATGTATTCGAGAGAGGTGAAATCGTCAAATCCGAGATGGGCAAACACCTTGTCCCGGTTGTAAAACGCACCTCTGTGGTTGTGTATCGCGTGGGTGGCGAAACCGAGCCGTTTCACGTCGTAGGCCATCGTTTCGCAGACTTCTTTCTTCAGGATCGACTTGTACGGATACTCCCCCGGTCCGAAAAATTGCAGACTCATCCCGGACATCACCTCAAATTCCGTATTCGCCGTCCCTCCCCCCACGACGGGAACGGTCAGGTAGCCGGAGGAATGTTTTTCTTTCAGTTCCTTGAAGAACGGCGCCGTCACGCCCGAAAACGCCATCCCCTTGATCTCGTCCGGATCGATGAAAGACTCCAACTGGAGGAAGACGATGTTCGGGAACTGGTTCCTATCCTTTTGCGCGGAGGTCATGGAACCTGCCGCCTTTTCCGGAAACGCCTCCCGCACCGCCGCCTCCGAATACCCGCGCGGCTTGGCGACGCCCTTGTTGAACCACGTGCTGATGAAGCAATAGGGTACGCCGTAATCGAGATACGCGTCCCAAAGATTTTCAAAGTAAGTGCCCACGATCCCGGTCTGCACAGCGCCGATCCACGAGCCGCCCGTGATCAAAAACGAGAGGACCACGCCCGCAACCGCCTTTCTGTAATCAAGCCGCCGTTTTGTCTTCGGGGCGTACAGGAAGAGCAGCACAAAAAAGGTCAGCAAAAGAAGCAACGCAACCGCCAACAGGACGATCTGAAAAACGGACAAGTAGTTGGGCAGCACATCCCACACCATATCCATAGCGCGCAAATCCGCCGTGGTAAAAGGCGTCATGCGAAACAGCAGAACCACGCCGTTGGTGACGCCGAGCGCGAGCCACAGAACGCAAATCAGCGTGCGGACGAACACGCGCCGCCTGAACAGCCACGCGACGGACAGGGACGCAAAAATGAGAACGGTGTTGAACAGAAAGGCCGGCGGATTCTCCAAACAGAATGCGAATCCGCCCAACGGGGATTTGCGGCCGCAACCCTCGACGATGAGGATCAGCAGGAAAGACAGCAAGACGGTTTGGACTGCGGAATTGCCTAGGATACGATTGTTTCCAAAGGATTGAACGCATCGGTACAGGCGGCCGCGTTTCCTTTCCCGCCTGACTTTTTTCTCCCGTTTCGGCTGCGTGCGTCCCTTCGGCGTTTTCGCCCGTTTTCCGTTTTCTTCGGCTTTCGTGTTTCGCGTGCGTTCTGTCATAAACATCTTTCCGCGTTCACCAATCCGTTTGGCGATTGCGCCGCCAACGCGCTTGCCGCATTCGCCAGCGCGATGAATTCCCCGACGCCGAGACTTTCCGCGCGCCGCGCCGAATCGATCCCCGCCCGTTCAAAAATGTCATCCAACCGTTCCTTTTCAAAGCCCAAAACGCCGAGCGCGTTGCGCAGCATCTTTCTCCGCTGTCCGAACCCTGCCCGGACAAATCTGAAGAACAGCTCTTCGTCCTGCGGTTTTCCCTCCGCAGGCGCCCTCGGTTCCAAAACGATGATCGCGGAATTTACCTGCGGCTTCGGAAAAAACACGTCCCTTGAAACGTCCGCCGCTTGCGTTGCGCGGCTGTAATACTGGGCCATAACCGAAATCGCGCCGTAAACCCTGCTCCCCGGCGGGGAAACGATCCGCTCCGCCACTTCTTTCTGCACCATGAATACCATGCGATCGGGCTTGACGGAACCCTCCAGCATCTTCGCGACAATGGGCGTGGTGATGTAATAGGGGAGATTGCCCATGAGCGTGAAACCGTCCCCCGCACGCCGTATGTCGAATTTCATAAAATCCTCGTTTACGATCTCGACATTGTCCGCGCCCGCCAACACTTCCTCAAGGACGGGGATCATCGCCCGATCCGTTTCGACCGCAACGACCCTGCCGGCCCGGGCGCTCAGCGCGACGGTCAGCGCGCCAAAACCCGGTCCGATCTCCACCACCGTATCGTCCCTGCCGAGCTTCGCAAAATCCGCGATCTTCTCCACGATGTTCCGATCGATCAACAGGTTTTGACCGAGATTTTTCGACAGGCGGAATCCGTGCTTGTCCATGAGCGAGCGGATCACCGAAACTTTCCAGCTCTCAAGCATCCGGCCGGCTCCGCAATCCTGCGCAAAACGCCGTCCCTGCGCAAGGTCGGGCGTCGTTTTTCCGACAACAAAAAAAGGGCGCAACGGAGACATGTACCGCTTTCCCGCCCTCAAAGAACATTACCGGCCGGCGCTTTCTTTCTCGTCTTCCATCACATAGAGCGTCTCGTCATTCTTGATCATGCCGAGCTGCTCTCTGGCCTGCGCTTCGATGTACTCCGGATCGTTCAGCGCCGCCAATTCCTTTTCCAATCGCGTTTTTTCCTCCGTCCGGAGCGCCAGAAGGCGTTCCGCTTTCGCAGCCTCCGCCCTCAGATCCAAAATTCTGATACCCGAGAGAAACATGGAAAGCAACGCCAAAAGAATGGCGATCAGACAGATCCACCGTACGGCCGCTCCGCTTTTTCCGACCGCAACATCGGTCACGGGCGTCTCCGCCGCAACAACCCGCTTCCTCGTCTTTGCCGCGGAGATCCGCTTTTCCTTTCTGATACGTTGCGCTTCTTCTATGTCGATGACGCGGGAAGTTCCCCCCGCTTTTACCCGATCCTCCGATCGTCTTTTCGCGCCCGCTCCTGCCATGCATTCACCCTTCGATCCCGTGTAAACCAACCCGCGCGTCGTCCTCTCGCCGTCCACGCGCATTCCCTTCCGGAAATGATAGATGTATTTTAGCACATCTTTCGCTGCGATTCAAGGAAACCATTGTCTCAAAAACCCCGAAATCAGGTTACTGTTCACAGGATGCCGCGTTTTCCGCGGACGGGCGGCAGGGGAAGAGAGAACGTGACCTTGGTTCCTTTCCCGAAGATGCTCTCAATTTCAATCTTTCCTTTGTGTTCTTCTATGATCTGCCTGGAAATGGCGAGACCCAGCCCCGTTCCGCCCATCCGGCTCGACCTGGCTTTGTCCACGCGGAAAAACCGTTCAAACACGCGGGGCAATTCCTTCTCGGGAATGCCCATTCCGTTGTCCATGACGGCGACATTCACTTCGTCGCCCGACCGAAGGACATCCACATCGATCCGGCCTTGTTCCTTTGTGTATTTGATCGCATTGCTCAGGATGTTCAGCGTCACCTGTTCGATCCTGTCCCTGTCCATATTGACCATGATGGACAAATCCTGATTGAAGATGAGATTGATGTGTTGATTCTTGCTTTTCGCCAGCATACCGACTTTTTTGACGGCGGTTTTGACAAGACCGACGATATCCGCTTCTTCTTTGTACCATTTCTGCTGTTTCGTGTCGAGGCGGGAAAGCTGCAGCAAATCCTTGACCAATCGGTTCATCCTGTCGGTTTCGCTGTTGATGATGCCGAGGAATTCCTTGACCGTCGCCGCATCCTCGACGCCGCCTTCCAGCAGCGTTTCCGTATATCCCTTGATGGAAGTGAGGGGCGTCTTAAGCTCGTGT
>JAISML010000137.1 GCA_031276775.1 Eubacteriales Family XIII. Incertae Sedis bacterium
GACGGTCGCGGCGTCGAGAAGTTCTTTCGTCGCTTTGCTTTTGACCAATTCAACCTGCGAGAAGAGTCCGATGTACCTTGCCTGCCCCACGCAGGGATGCCTTTTTTCAATGCCGTCGAGCAATTCACCGAGTACTTTGCCCACCTTCTCCACGTTTCCGGCGATGTCCAGGCGTTCGTATTCGTCGATGGCGGCGATGGAACATGCGCAACCCATCGGATGCGCGGAGTAGGTGAGGCCGTTGAACATTTTGTTTTCATCGTAGTAGTCCGCGATCTCCTTTTTGACAATGACGCCGCCCAGCGGCACATAACCGCAGGTGGAACCTTTGGCAAAGGTGACGATATCCGGCTTTACGTCAAATTGATGAAAGGCAAACTTCGTTCCTGTGCGGTAAAAACCCGCCATGACCTCGTCGCAGACCAGGAGAATGCCGTATTTGTCGCACAGGGCGCGGACGCCGGGCAGATAACCTTTCGGAGGCGCCAGTACGCCGTTGGAACCGACCACCGTTTCGACGAAGACGCCGGCGATCAGATCCGGACCTTCCCCGAGGATTCGTTCCTCAAGGCGGTCGAGATAGTAGGATGTAACATCCGCCTCATCCTTGAACGTCACTTGGGCGGGCGCGCGGTAGGGATAAGGCCCGTCAAAATGATAGAAGCCCGGGACGCCCGGCTCGGCGCTGAATCTGCGCGATTCGCCCGTCAATTCGGACGCGCCGAACGTCGCGCCGTGATAGGATCTGTACATGGAGAGAAACTTCCATCTGCCTGTGAATGCCTTGCACATCTTCAGCGCGTTCTCATTGGACTCGGCTCCTGCATTCGTAAAGAATACTTTGCCGCCCTCAAAGGCGGGACCCGCAAACGCAACGATCTTTTTTGCGGCTTCGGAACGCACGTCTATGGCGTAGCCCGGTCCGATGAACCGGATCTTCTCTGCCTGCGTTTAGATGGCTTCCACCAATGCCTTGTTCCCGTGCCCCAGATTGGAATTGACCAATTGGGCGCTCATGTCGTAGTATTTGTTGCCATCCTCGTCCCAGAAATAGATGCCTTCGGCTTTGGATATGACCATTGGGCTGAGACTTCCCTGTACGGACCAGGAATGAAGATTGTACTTTTTGCTCATTTCGCTGTAGTTGCTCATCTGCAAATCCTCCTCGTTTATGCTTTTGCGGTTTTCGTTTGAACGGCGCGCATAAGCGCTTCCCTAAAACGCCTGTCTGATTTTTTCGCTGAACAGTTCGTCGTCGGACGGCTGCCAGTTCGGGATTTCCCTGCTGACATAAACGAAATTGAGCAAGTCTTTCCACGTGGCGTTGTGGGAAATGCTGTTGTGACCCCAGGTGCCGCAGCCCAAGGTCATGGAAACGGGATAACCGCAAGTCCAACTGCCGCTGTTTGTCAGGGATTGGGGTTGATTGACGACGATCTTGCAGACAGGTAGGACTTCCCCCATTTTGGTGACCCGTTCCTCTTTCGCCGTGTGGATGCCCACGGAATGACCTTTGCCCTGATATTCCAGGATCATCAGCATACTGTAGAGCGCATAGTCAAAGTCTTTGGCTTTCCGCACGCCGGCGACCGGGGAGAGCTTTTCGCCCGTGAACGGAAATTCGTTGCCGTAACCGCCGTTTTCCTCCACCATGATCATGCGGGTGCCGGCCGGCACGTCCACGTCTGCGAGCCGCGCGATTTCGGACGCGGATTGGGCGACAATGTTTTTGTTCAGATCGTGGTTCGCGGGGCTTTCGGGCCACATGGTTCTGAGCAGTTTCGCTTTGTCGGGGCTGCCCTCCCGGATGAGCGCGGCGCCGGCTTTCGCCATCGCTTCAACCCACTTCCCGTAGATCGATTCGATGACGATGATGTTGTTTTCCGTCGAACAGGACGAGGCGTTGTCGAAACTCTTGGAACGCGCGATCATGTCCGCGACCCTGTCGAGATCCTCCGCAGTCTCATCGACAAGACAGACGACATTGCCGGTGCCCACGCCGATGGCGGGGGTGCCTGACGAGTAGGCTTGGCGCACCATGGGCGTACCGCCCGTGGCGAGGATGAAGTCGACCTGTCTCATGAGCTGTTGGCCCGCTTCCACGGATACGCAGTCCGGATCGATGGCCTGAACCAGATCCACCGGAGCGTCGAATTTTTTCAGGACACTGCGGATCGTTTCGGCTATGGCCAGGTTGGTATTCCGCGCCTTGGGATGGGGCGCGAGTATGATGGCGTTCCTTGTCTTGATCGCCATAAGGGATTTGACGGCCGGCGTGGCCTCCCCGTTGGTCACAGGCATGATCGCGCCTACGACCCCCATGGGACGCGCATAGGTGTCGATGCCCGTCTCTTTGTTGCTGTCGATGAGTCCCACGGATTTCCCTCCCCGCATCTGGGCAAAACAGCCCTTGACTTTCCCGTAGATTTTCAGCTGCTTGTCCTTGGCGACGCCCATGTTGGATTCGGCGACCAACATCTCTGCGAATTTGAGTGCGGTTTCCGGTACGGTGAGCGCGTACGCGACGGCTTCCGTGAGCTCGTCGACTCTTTCCTGGGAAAATCCGTTCGCGCGCGCCTGGGCCGCTCTGCCTTTTGCAACCAGATCCGCCACGTATTCCTCATAATTGACTGACATCAATCCTGCCTCCCTTTCATCTGTAACTGTGATCTTTTTGTCTGTAACTGCGATAACTGCGATGGATAAAGATTCCGTGATTTATAATAGCAATACTTGTGCCGGAAACAGGCGGACGGCCGTTCGTTCCCTTTTGCGGATCGGCATCACGGCTTTCGGCGTGGGAACCGGAAGCCTCAACCGCCAAGACGCCTGAAATTGCAACGGAACAAACGAAAAGCGATCAGCGGTGGAAGCGGCCGCGATGAATTTGCGGGTGGGACGGCGCGGTATGCCCGGCGCGTATGGATGAGGCAACCCGGCATGGGTGGGGAAGTGCGATGCAAAATTGTATCATGTATTGCAATGATCGGGCAAACGCATGTCGGATTTCATGAAAAGACTTGCCCGGGGTGCGGCAAGGATCCAAAGTGCGCGCAATCGCTTTCTGATACGGTATTGTATCTTTGGATACGTTAACGTATCAACTTCTTTCGGAACATCGTTTCCCGTCCGGTTGCGCAAAGCATTGGTATTCATGATCGCCGCCGCCGGCGTGGGCAAAGCATTCGTCGGTCTTCCTTTCCCGGCGCCGCTTTACGTCCCCTCCCCGTTTTTGGGGGAAGGGATACCGTATTTCTTCATTTTGCGCACGATGGTCGGTTGCGTGGTATTCAAAGCCCGCGCGACGGCGCGCGTGGAACCGCACCGTTTCTTCGCCGCAAGCAGAATGGTTTTTTCCGTTGCCGCAAGCGTTTGTCTCAGCCCGCCATCGCGGACGGCTTTGTCAAATTCCGCGTCGCGGTTCTGCGTTTGCGCGCCGGTCGGTTGCCCCGACGCGCTGCGAATTCGGTTCAGAACGAACACCGGAAGGTTTTCAGGGCGGATGGTTGCGTCATTCGTCGTAATCATGAGGCGTTCGATGAGGTTTTCCAGTTCGCGGACGTTTCCGGGCCAGTTGTATTCCGTGAGAAGCGCCAACGTGTCCGGGGACATTTCTTTGTGATCGTTCATTTGAATGTTGAATGTGTTAAGGAAATGGGCGACCAAGGGCGCGATATCCTCGACTCTTTCCCTCAGCGGCGGGATGTGGATGGGGACGACGTTCAGCCGGTAATAGAGGTCCTCCCGGAACAGACCGTCTTGCACAAGCGTGAAAAGGTTGCGATTGCAGGCGGATATGATGCGCACATCCACCGGGATGGGGTGTATGCCGCCGATTTTTGTGACGGTGCGATCCTGGATGACCTGCAACAGCTTTACCTGCAGGTTGAGGGAGAGCTCCGCGATTTCGTCCAAAAAGATGCTGCCGCGGTGCGCCGTTTCAAAAAGACCTATCTTGCCCTGCTTTCCGCTTCCCGTGAAAGAACCGCTCTCATAACCAAACAATTCCGATTCCAGGAGGTTTTCGGGAATGGCGCCGCAGTTGATCTTCACGAAAGGACCGGCGCGTCTCGGTCCGTTTCGGTGCAACAACTCCGCGATGACCCCTTTGCCCACGCCGGATTCCCCCGTGATCAAAACGGTTGAATCGATTTCCGCAAGGCGTTTCGTCAGTTTTAGCGCCTCGCGCATCTGCGGACTCTGCGCCACGAAACCTTCGACGACGAATCTCCCTTCGTCCTGCAGACCGTTTAAGGTGTTCTGGACATGTTCCAGTTCGTTTTGCAGGTTGATGAGTTCCGTGATGTCTCTGGATGTGGTAATGATCAATGCCAGCCGGTTTTCACTGTTGAAAATGGGCGTACCGGTGGAGAGGATGCGCTTTCCGTCCTTGTTTTGGTGCACAATATCCGCCTGCTTGCCCGTCCGGATCACGATTCGCGTGACGGAGGGGCTGAAGATGCCTTCATGCTCCAGTTCCGCAATGTTTGTGCCGATGACATCCTCGCGGCGAATGCGGAAGAGGTTTTCGCAGGCGTGATTGAGCCACAGGGTATTGCCTTCGGCGTCGTCGATGAAGATCGCGTCATCGACCTTGTCCAACACGCCGTACAAATCCGATTCGGACAATGAAATTCGCGTCGGCGCCGTCATAATCGCTCCCGTGTGTCTCCTCTCCGCATCCATGCTCCTCTTCCTGCGCCCATGCGTTTTCCCCGTGCCCCCATGGAAAGATTATGGCACATCCTTTGGAAAGAATCAACTTTCGCGTCGGCAAGCGGTCTTGCGTGGGGGATGAAAGACTCCCGCACGGTGCGGGTGGTGGTGTGCGCAAGGCGTTCAATGGAGTTACTGCTTGAGACGTTGCCGAACGCCAAGTCATCCGATTTGGAATCCCTGCTCCCTTGGAGCGAAACCCTCCCGGAGCGGTGCAAGACCGTCGGCGATTCCGGGCGACCGACACACCGATCTGTGATATCGTGATTCAATTCTAACATCC
>JAISML010000157.1 GCA_031276775.1 Eubacteriales Family XIII. Incertae Sedis bacterium
TAGATGCTCCAGGTGGAAAACGGGATCAGAACGCAGATGGGGGCAGCCGTCGCGTCGCAGATATAGGCCAGCATGGCGCGCGGGATTTTGTTGGCGTCGCTCAACCGCCGCATGGAGGAACCTACCACAAGGCAATTCAGGTAATCATCCACAAAAATCACAAGACCGAGCAACCAGGAAAAGAGTTGAACGGTTTTGGGACCGCGCACAAATCTTGACAATACATTGCCAAACGCCATGGAACCGCCCGACTTCTGCAGCAGCGCGATGAGACTGCCGAAAAGCGAACAGACGATGACGATCCACATAATGTCCGGATTGGATGCGATTTCGATGGCTTTTTCTCCGGTGACGAACAGAAAATTCCATTTTTCAATGATGATCCACCCCACAAGCACACCGCCGATCATCGGATCCAGGAAGCGTTTCGTCAATAACGCGAGTACGATGACCGTTGCTACGGGAATCAGGCACAATGCGCCGTACTGCACAGTTTCTTCCAATTTTCATTCCTCCTGCATGTGAACGGCATTGTCGCGCGACAGGTTGCCGTTCGCTTCCAAACGATAGCGTATCATGCCGATCGGTTTCCTTTTGTCCGGGCGTGTCCGCGCATCACAACGTCCTGACGTTCTGCGGCGTGAGTCCCAGTCGTTTCATCGTCCGCAGAGCCCGTGCGTTCTGATCGGCGCCCAGGATCGCGGAGGTGAGCGCGATGACGGCGTCGATCGCCGGCGTGGCGACGCCGAGATTTTTGGCAAGATCCGCCCAGAACACCAGCACATAGCTCACGTCCTCCGTGATGTAGCGATCTTCCATGGTCTCGGGGGCTTTTGCCGCGCCGTAGATCGGGCTTGTCACATATCCCTCGAAATACGTTGCGGTTTCCGGCGACATATAGCCTTCGGACACCGACGTTTCCGGCTCCGTCGGAAGGGCAAATCCCAATGCTTCCCCGATTGCGATCCGCTCCCGATCCACTGCTTCGATCACGCGCGACACGCTTTGCGTGATGCCGTCGGGATAGAAATAGAAATCCCCTTTGGTCCGTTCGATCAACCCGGTGTTCAGCAACATGATGGCGGGATGGATGACGGGATTGGTGTCCATCAGCGCAACTTCCAAAACATTGCGCGCCCGCTCCGCGACGCCCGGCCAAAGCAGATCCATGATCTTCCCGACGGCGGCGGCCCCCGACGAAGGCAGGGACGCCCAGACCAACCTGCGCACACGGTGAATCATACGGACGATCCCGGGCGCCGTGACCCTTGCCGCGTAAGGCAGCGTATGCGTATCCGCCACGATCGCGGACGCGTCGTCGGGCGCAAGTCCCAGTTCGTTTTTGAATTCCAAGGCGCCTCCGCCCGAACCGGGGCAAACGATGAATGCATGTCCCGCTTTTGCATGGGGTTTGCAGGCGGCGGCGAAAGATCTTGTCCCGAACGCGGGACACACGACGAACGTGACCTCGCTGAACCGCAACACCTCTGGGATGCTTTCGGAGACGCCGACCGGAATCAGGGTTTCTTCGTTTGATTCCCGCACGACGACGCCGCCCCTTTGCTTGACTGCGGTTGTATTTCCTGAAAATTCCGGAAGATCCGCCACTAAAACACCGAATCCTCTCGACGCCGCATCGGCCGCCAACGCAAGACCTCCGGCGCCGGCGCCCAAAATGCCGATTTTCATGCATCCCTCCGTTTCACAACGATGCTGTGACATAACCGGCAAAAGAAGACCGCTTCCTTCTGCGCAAGGAAGATGATGCTTTGTCGGACAAAGCCGGCATGTCATAAAACATAAATGGGATTAACGCAAATTTTGTGCCGGTTTCGTCATCCGAGATCGGCCGGTTTCCGCGCGCGTTCGATCATGACGCGCATGGCGCCGCCGCAGACCATGCCGTCATCCTCCGCAGTGTCGCTCATGTCTGCGGTGAAGAGCGCGTATCCGCCTTCCCGGATGACGGTTCTCGCTCTCGCCGTCACATCGGATTCCGCGCAGCCGCCGCCGATGGTGCCGACGGTTCTCCCTTCGTAGGTCATCGCCATTTTGGCGCCTGTTTCCCGCGGCACGGAACCCTGCGTGGAGAGGATGGTGATCAGCGCGTCCGCTTCATCCCCGCGCCGCGCCAACCATTCGACGATCTCAACGTCGGAAGTCCGGCCTTCGATCGCGCCGCGCTCCAAGCGCTTTACCTGTATGATTTCGCTCAGGATTGAAACGGATATCTCCGCCGGTGTCACGGCGCCGATGCGCAGCCCAATGGGTGTGTGGATCCGCGCCAGGGCATCGGTTCTGTGACCCTGACGTTCCAATTGTTTCAGTACGATGGCGACCCTGCGCCGCGAGCCGATCATGCCGGTATAGGCCGGCGCGGCGCCCCGCAGAATGCCTTCCAGGCATTCGGTATCGTGCCTGTGTCCCCTCGTTACGATGACGGCATAGTCCGTTTCCCTTACGCGGATTCGATCAAAAGCGCGGCTGAAATCGTCGCAGATCACCTCGTCCGCCTCGGGGAACCGTCCCGGGTTTGCGTACATGGGGCGGTCGTCGAAGACGACGACATGAAAATCCGTCATCTTTGCCATCTTCGTCAACGCGAGGGCGATGTGTCCGCCGCCAAAAATGAGCATGCGCGGCTTCGGCGTGTAAAATTCGACGACGGTCAGACCGTCTTCGCGCTCCGCGTGGCTGACGGGTCCGTCCGTGACGAAAGCGCCGGTCTCCGTGTCGGCGAGGAGTCGCGCCCAAAGCTCGGGCGTCTCCTCGCTGCATACGGTCTTGACGGCGCCCGTCGCGTCAAGCCGGGTGATCATCGCCGCCCGAAACCCCTTTTGCAATTGTGTAAGCAGTTTTCCGTAACATTCCCGCATCTTTTTCCCCCGCCATGCACACCGCTTGGATTTGTGGAAATCCGCGGCTCCCTGAGCCGGAACCTTGTTCGATCAATATACATCACGGAGACGCAAAAGTAAACACGCGCCCGGCTTTTGCGCAGCATTCAACCGTCCGGTTCGGACCGGGTTGCCGGCGCGCCTGTTTTTGGAAGGAAGCGCTTGACAAACAAACACATTAATGGTAATATATGTTAAATAAAGCGTATAATTACAGTTGCTTGTTGTTTGTTGCTCGTTGTTTGTTGTTTGTTGTTTGTCGCTTGTCGCTTGTCGCTTGTCTCTTGTCGCTTGTCGCTTGTCGCTCGTT
>JAISML010000153.1 GCA_031276775.1 Eubacteriales Family XIII. Incertae Sedis bacterium
AAAAGACCTCCCCGCTTCGCCAACTTGGGATCGAGCCCCAACTCGCCGGCCATCAGTCCCGCAAGATGCGCGACCTCGACGGAATGCTTCAGGACATTTTGACCGTAGCTGGTTCGGTATTTCAGACGACCGATCAATTTGACAAGCTCGGGATGGAGGTTGTGCACTCCCACGTCGAACGTAGCCTGTTCCCCTGCCTCCTTGATGATGTTCGCCACTTCTTTCTCCGCTTTATGCACCATTTCCTCAATGCGGGAGGGATGAATGCGGCCATCCAAAATAAGTTTTTCAAGACTGATTCGGGCAATTTCCCGCTTCACCGGATCGAACCCTGACAACACCACCGCCTCCGGCGTGTCGTCGATGATGAGGTCTATGCCGGTCATCGTTTCGATGGCGCGGATGTTCCGGCCTTCCCGCCCGATGATCCGCCCTTTCATGTCGTCGTTCGGCAAGGGTACCACGGAAACGGTCGTTTCCGCCACATGATCGGCGGCGCACCGCTGAATCGCGCCCGTAATGATCTCTTTCGCCTTGCGGTCGCTTTTTTCGCGCGCCTCCGCCTCCAATTCCCTGATGAGATGTCCCGTTTCCGTGCGAATGTCTTTTTCCACATTCTCCAAAAGTATGTGTTTCGCTTCCTCTTTCGTGTAGCCGGATATCTTCTCCAGTTCCTCATTTTGCCGGCGGATGTGATCGTCCAATTCCTGTTCCTTGCTCAGGATCGCATGCTCTTTGCGCGCAATGGCCTCTTCTTTCCGCTCAATGTTCTCGATCTTTCGGTCTAAGGACTCCTCCTTTTGAACCAGGCGCCGTTCCGCTTTCTGAACCTCGGCCCTTCGTTCCCGCACCTCGTCGTCGGTCTCTTTCTTGATCCTGTGCGCTTCTTCCTTCGCCTCGATGATTTGTTCCTTCTTCAACGCTTCGACATGCCGTTCGGCGTCCGAGATCATGTTCTTTGCGGTCTGCTCCGCGTTCCCGATCAACTTTTCGCTGCGCGCTTTGCTGAATATGTATCCGATCAACAAACCTGCGGCCAGAACGACTATACCGACAAGAACATAAACTATGATATTCCCTTCTATGTCTCTCAACCCCTTTCACGCCTGCTTTCCTGTCCATATTCAACGCGCACGGAGAATATGTCTGCGAAACATGCGTACTTTGCGAACGCCCATGTTTCGCAGACCGATCCGCGACCTGCGTAAAAATAATCTGACACAATGCCTGCTTATTCCGGGCGCATCACCTGATCCGCGCCTGCTCTAACCAATTTTCTGCCGCAATTCCAAGTCGATTGTACTAGTTTAACTCGTTAGATTCGTGCTATTGTTTTTTAATATATCCTGTATATTATTGCGTGAAACTTGCAACAACCACACTGCATATATTATAATATTATATGTAAGTTATTGTCAAGACATCGCCCGTCGGCGGCAAAAAGGTTGCGGGCAAGGTTTTCGTTGAACCAAAGGCTGCGAACCGTTGGCGATCATGGGTTGCGCGATCCGCAGCAACCGTACGGAGCCGGCCTGAAGCAAGCCGGCGGCATTCCCGGATTTTGCGGCCGGGGCTTTTGCCGAACCCGCCCCACTGTTTGCACAAAACGGCGGCGTGAAAAGAGAAGTGGACATGCAAGGCATTCGAAGTTTTTTAAGGCACATTGACTATTTGCTGCTCCTCGTCCCATTGCTGTTGGGAATGCTGAGCGTAATCATGATCGACAGCATTACGCAGGGCGACGCGTCTTATCCAAAGCAGATGATCATTCAGATCGCAGCGTTTTCCATCGGGCTGATCGCGATGATCGTGGCCATCGCCGTCGACAGCGCCATCTTTGAACGGTTTTACCTCGTATTCTACGCCTTGTCCATACTGATTCAACTGACCGTGTTCATACCCGGACTCGGGTTGGTACGGTACGGATCACGGGCATGGATCAACCTGCTCGGCATTACCACCATGCAACCGTCGGAGATAGTGAAGATCACCTTTGTGATCGCGCTGGCCGCCTATTTGAGCCGCAGGAGAGATACCTTGCACACATTGAAAGGGTTTGCCGGGGCGTTCGCGTTCGCGCTCCCCATCATTGGTTTGGTCGCCTATATCGACATGGGCGCGGGCATTATCATGGGCTTCGTATTCGTGGGGATGGTGTTTGCCGCGGGGTTGAAAGGCGGTCTGTTCCTCCGCTTGGGCGGCGTATTCATCCTGCTGATACCCGTCGTTTACCGTTTCATGAGACCGCATCAAAAGGAACGGTTTGAAGCCTTTTTGCACCCCGACAACACAAAAATCGAAGCGACATACCAGGTAACGCAGTCCAAGGTGGCCATCGGCAGCGGCGGACTGTACGGAAAGGGTTTGGGGAAAGGAACCATCAAGGAATCGGGGTTTTTGCCCGTACAGGAATCCGACTTCATCTATTCCGTCATTTGCGAGGAATTGGGATTCCTCGGCGGCGTGACCGTCATCTGCCTGTATGCCGTCATGTTGCTCCGTGTCTGGCGCATCATTGCGAACGCGCGCGAAGTATTCAGCGCTCTGATCGCGGCGGGATTCCTGTGCATGTTCGGGTTTCAGATATTTGAAAACATTGGAATGACCATGGGCGTCATGCCGATCACGGGGATCACGCTGCCTTTCCTGTCTGCGGGAGGTTCGTCCGTGGTGGTCAACATGATCGCGATCGGTCTCATCCTGGGCATCGGCGTGCGAAGCCGTACCAGAACATACAAATACATCCGCACGGCGCCCGGACCGTAAACGATCGGAGCCGCAAATCGGGGGAAACCCCAAAAATCCGCGCGCAAAATCGCAGAAAATCCCCGGTCTGCGCCGGGAATCCCGTACGGTTGAGCGGCAACCCGTCAACCCCTGAACCGGCGATGTCGGACGCTCAATACGCAAACAGCCGATCGGCGATCCTGTTGAAATTACGCTCGATGTAGTTCTCTTTTTGGTAGACGATGGGAATCCCGCAGTTGGCGGACAGATGGATGTTGTCGTCATACTGAACCACGCCGAGCAGGGGTATCTTCATCATGGACGTGATGATTTCCACCGTGGGCAGGACGCCGGCGCCGAGAAAGGCCTTGTTGACCTTGTTGACGACATAGACCCGGTTCCGGACCCCTGACTTGCGCAGCGTCTGCTCGGTCATGTCCGCATCCCGCAAAGACACATACTCAGGCGTTGTAATCATGACGGCGATATCGATATCCGACGCCGCCAATTTCAGTTCATCGTTGACGCCGGCCGGGCCGTCGATCAACGCAATGTCAAAATTCTCTCTGAGGTAGCGATAGAAAGCGGCCACCTTTTCGGGTCCGGCTGTGAATTTCTCTTTCTTCTGCGTAGTGGCGAGCAGATAGAGCGCCTGAAACC
>JAISML010000176.1 GCA_031276775.1 Eubacteriales Family XIII. Incertae Sedis bacterium
CGGAACCGTGGGCGTTTTGAGCAACGCGAAGAACGCGGGATACGCCTTGAACACGGCTTGAAGCTCCCCGAGCTCTTTCCCGATTCCCCCGATGTTGCCGACGTCCGCAGCCGCGTCGAAAAGCCCTTCGCCGTATACGGCGTCCACCGTCAGATTTGCCATTGCCGGGAGCCCGCCTGTCTGAGGATTCCGTCTATGATGGTCTGCTGTTCGGCGGCGTCCAATCTCTGTTCGATGATCTTTTCGGCCGCGTAAACCGCCAAGAGCGAAATCTGTTCCCGCATCCCTTCCAGGGCGCGCAACCGTTCCCGCTCTATCTCCCGTTCCGCCCGGGCGATCAGCCGATCCGCCTGTCTTTCGGCCTCGGCGACGATCTCCCGCGCGGTTTCATCCCCTTGCAGCTTCGCCTGCTTCAGGATATCGTGCCGTTCGCTTTCGATCCGCGCAAGCCGCGCGTTGTATTCCGCAAGCTTCTCTTCGGCGATGCGGTTTGCGGCGTCCGCATTGTCAAACGAATCCTTGACTTTCTGCTCCCGCGCCAACATGAAGTCCCGCACTTTCTCAAAGAAGAACTTCTTGAGAACCAAATACAGAACAAGAAAAGTGACAAGTACCATCAACAGAGTCCAGTTGAGGCCTATGAGTGGGGCGGTGATGTGCATGAACACGCTCCTTTGCTTGTTTTTTCCCCGCGTGAATTGCCGATTGATGACCGTGCCCGGGTTTGCGTCCGCATCCCCTGCACTTCCGTATATCTGCGGCTTATTCCTACAGCTTCCCGACAAGGGGATTCGCAAACAGCAGGACGAGCGCGACAATGAGCGCAAAAATGACGGACGTTTCCGTCATGGCCAGACCCGCGAACATGGTGGACATGATATCGCCCTTTGCCTCGGGTTGCCGCGCAATGCTCTCCACCGCTTTCCCCGTGGCCAATCCCTGACCGAGACCGACGCCGAAACCCACGAACATGACGATCGCGGAGGCTATGGCCGACAATCCCAACACAAATGCTTCGGGTGTTACGTTTGACATCTTGTTTTCCTCCCTCTTTGTTTGATGACCGTGCCCGGGTCTGCGCCCGCATTCCCTGCACTCCCATTGTCTGCGGCTTATCCTCCCCCGTCCGCGCTTTCAATGTTCTTCGTGCGAGGCAATGGCTTTCGCGATGAAAGACATCGTCAGCATGGAGAACACAAACGCCTGCAATATCGGTTCAAAAATATCGAAGAACACGTTGAGCGGCAACGGAAATCCTGCCTCCAAGAGCGGTATTGGCAGACGCAACACCGTTTCGGACAGATAGCCGAGCCCCGAAAACACCAACGCCATGATAATGACGCCGGCCAGAATATTTCCGAATAGCCGAAAACTGAGGCTGATCGGAAAGGTGAATTCCTCGATGACTTTGATGGGAAGCATGAGCGGGTACGGTTCGCAGAAATGCCGCAGATAGCCCTTGATCCCCCTGGATTTTATCGAATTGTACTGGATGAGGAAAAAAACGAGCGCCGCCAAAGCGAACGTCGTGTTCATGTCGGCGGTGATGGGTCTGAACCCGAGCAGGCCGAGCGCGTTGCCAAACAGCAAAAACAGGAACAGGGCGCCGATGAACGGCGCAAACCCGATACAGCGCTTACCCATCGTGTTCGTTACCATATTGTACGTAAATTCCACAATGAGTTCCGCAACCCCTTGCAAGCCGTGCGGGTCGCGCGTCAGGCGCCGCGCGGAGATCAGGGCAAAGACGATGACGCCGGCGGCCACGATGAGCGTCCAAAATACCGTTTCCGTGATGTACAACCCTTTCAACGGTCCCTCGTCGAACCACAGGATCACCCTTGGACCGATGTTGTTTACATCATGCATCCTGCCTTCTCCTGATCTCTTTCAACTTTCTGAACCGTCTGCACGTCACATAAGTCCTTCCGCCGCGGTATTTCGTCATGGAAAAACTTTTCACAAAGACGTACCTGCGTTCCCCGTTTGCGCCGCAACCCGCGTTTTCGTAGATATATTCCGGATCGCCGCAGGACCTGCGCGGAAATCCGTCCGCTTTTGCCGAAAAAAATTGGATGATGCGCAGGATGTGCGGCCTGACGCCGTTCAGCCAGAACACAGCCGCATAGACCGTCACAAAACCGACCGCCGTCCCAAAGCCCGCCATGTCGCCCAAAGCCGTAACGCTTCCCACGAAAGCCGCGCCGCAGAGCGACATTCTCAACACGAGACCGACCGTCGCAAGGAGAGGCTTCCCGAACAAGAGCGACCTTTCCGTAAAGAACGCCAAAAGGCTGATATTTAAAACTGAAACCGCGGTTCCGAAAATCAGACCGCCCACAAAGAGCAAATTGACTCCCAACACCGGCAGGGATATGAGACCGCAAAGCGCCATGATCCCCACACCGTACACCACCGCTTGATTTCGCAGATTTTTGATTCCTGCTTCTTTCATATTCAAACCCGTACCCGTTTTTGATGTATGGAAAATATTATACAGCAATTGCTTTGATGGGGCAAGCCATATTTTTGAGTCATGTGCGTACCTTTCGGAACTGCCTTTCGGAACCGGGGATAGGATTTTTTGCGGAGACCCAAATCACATTCCGCTTGTCGCGCGGGTCGGTTTTTTGTATAATGGTTTTGCCGCGACCGGATGATGACGCAGATGTGCCGGCAGCTCATCCTCACTCATGCGGCGTGATGCGCCGAAAGCGCGCGCAGGAAAGGGAAGGTGGTTGCGTTGGGTTATTATCAGGAGGATATGGAGCGCGCGTCTTATGAAACGATGCGGAAATTGCAGGATGAACGGCTTGTAAAAACGGTGAGGCACGCCTATGACAACATCCCTTATTATCAAGAAAAGTGCAAAAGGATCGGTGTGACGCCCGACGACGTGCGATCGACGGACGACCTTCACAAATTGCCTTTCCTTTCCAAGGACGATCTGCGCGACGCCTATCCGTACGGATTTCTGGCGCGTCCGCTTTCGGAATGCGTGCGCATACAGTCTACGAGCGGCACGACGGGCAAGCGCGTTGTGGCGTTCTACACCCAGCACGACATCGACCTGTGGGATGAGTGCTGCGCGCGCGCCATCGTGGCGGCGGACGGCACAAACGAGGATGTGGTGCATGTCTGCTACGGCTACGGTCTTTTTACGGGAGGACCCGGACTCAACGGAGGTTCTCACAAAGTGGGTTCGCTGACCCTGCCCATGTCCTCCGGCAACACGGAACGGCAGATTCAATTTATGGTGGATTTGGGCGCGACCATCCTCTGCTGCACACCGTCTTACGCCGCTTTTCTCGCGGAAAACGTTCACAGCATGGGTGTGCGCGACAAGATCAAACTCAAAGCCGGCATCTTCGGCGCCGAGGCGTGGAGCGAGGAAATGCGCCGCGACATTGAGCGGAACCTGGGCATTCGCGCCTATGACATCTACGGATTGACGGAAATATCGGGTCCGGGCGTATCCTTTGAATGCGCGGAACAGACCGGCATGCACATCAACGAGGATCACTTTATCCCGGAGATCATCGATCCCGACACGGGGAAGACGTTGCCCTACGGCGAGAAAGGGGAACTCGTCTTTTCCTGCATCACCAAGGAAGCCTTTCCCCTGCTCCGTTACAGGACCCGCGACATCTGCGTACTCAGCCGCGAGGCGTGCTCCTGCGGCCGTACGCTTGTCAAGATGTCCAAACCCATGGGCAGAAGCGACGATATGCTCATCATCCGAGGCGTCAACGTGTTCCCGTCCCAGATTGAAACGGTGTTGATGAACGCGGGCTATCCCGCCAATTACCAGATCATCGTCGATCGGATCAACTACACGGATACATTTGAGGTTCAAGTGGAAATGACGCCGGAGATGTTCTCGGACGAAGTGAAGGAATTGGCCGAACGCGAGGAGGACTTGCTGACCGCGTTGCGCAGCATGTTGGGCATTTCACCGAAAGTGACCTTGGTCAATCCGAGGATGATCGCGCGCAGCGAAGGCAAGGCCGTTCGCGTAATAGACAAACGGAAGATATAGGGCCGGGCGAAGTTCGTGCCGGCGTTCTCACCTGGGGATCGTATTGCATCGCGCGGCGGGCGCGCCGGAAAGCCGCGTCGCGTGATCGCAATATCGGAAACGGAGGAAAAGATGACGATAGATCAAATATCCGTGTTTGTGGAATATCAGCCCGGCAGATTGGCCGAGATAACGGAAATCCTTGGAGAAGCCGATGTGGATCTGCGCGCCATGTCCATCGCCGACACGGCGGACT
>JAISML010000195.1 GCA_031276775.1 Eubacteriales Family XIII. Incertae Sedis bacterium
GATGACGACGGTCTCGATTACGGCGTCGCGGTACTTCCCTACATGAAAGAAAAGGTCACGATCTGCACGGGCGGTCCCAATGTCGTGTTCAGTCAGTCCGAGAATCAGGATGCGGCGATGGAATGGCTGAAATGGTATGCGCAGGAAGACAACAACTGGGAATTGATTTCCTCCGGCATTTGGATGCCCACGCTCGAGGAATGGTACACGGACGAAACGCTTACCCACAAATGGGTGGACAATCCGAACTTCCCGCCTTATGATGAGTATAAGACCGCAGTCGTGGATTACGCGAGGGAATATTCCAAGTCCACATCCTGGTACTATGTCAACAACACGAATGATTTCAACGATCTCTTGGGTTCGACGCTCGGCAATGTCTGGACGGGCAATCAGACCGCCGAGGAAGCGATCGGTGAGAATCTGGATGCGCTTGTCGCCGCCTACGAAGGCAACGGCTGACGGATCCGAATCCCGGAACAAACGGGAAACGCGTAACAGGATCGATCATCTGAAACGGGTTTAAAAGCACGAATCAAGGCTTTCCCCTCTTCTTTGGGCAACCGGGGGAAGGGGAAAGCTTACGATGGGGAGAGAAGAATGCTTTCAATCGGAAAACCGGACAGAATCCGTTCAAAATTGGCGTTTCAGGAAACGCGAACGGCTTATCTGTTTCTGATTCCCGCGTTTGTGGGACTGATCGTTCTGACATATCTGCCGCTTGTCGCCATATTCGTACTGAGTTTTTTCAAATGGAAAGGCGCGGGAACCCCGATCTTCGTCGGATGGGACAATTATGTGCGGCTTTTCACCACAGATCCGTATTTTATCGATTCGATCAAGGTGACCTGCTACTTTTCCGTCGTGGCCGTCGTCGGCAGCATGCTCTACTCCCTGATCATCGCATTGTTGCTGAACCGGAAAATCCCCGGCCGTGGCTTTTTCCGCGCGGTTTTTTATCTGCCGTACATCCTTCCGGCCGTGGCGGTCTACATCGGTTGGGCGTGGCTGTATGAAAGCAATTTCGGACTTTTCAATTACGCTCTTTCCAAACTTGGCGTCGACAAAGTGAATTTTATCGCGGATCCGAATTATGTGGTGCCCTCTCTGGCTCTGATCGCGGTGTGGCTGTCGGGGAATTTGATCGTCATTTTCCTCGCGGGGCTGCAAAATGTGCCGCGCGTTTATCACGAAGCGGCTGAGATAGACGGGGCAAACGTGTGGCGGAGATTTGTTCACGTTACCTTGCCGTGCATGACGCCCATCATTTTTTACAATCTCTTGATGGCGCTCGTCACCAATCTGCAAATAGTCACGCCCGCATTGGCGCTGACCAACGGAGGACCGGGCAATTCGTCCATGTTCATGACGTATCTGATGTATCGGTCTGCATTCAAAAGCGCAAATTTCGGATACGCGAGTACGATCTCGTTTGTGTTCTTTATCATAATAGCGATTTTCACCGGCTTGGTGTTCGCATCGTCCAGGAAATGGGTATTCTATGAGGGAGGCGATGGCAAATGAGCAAAGCGGGATCCCATACCGGCTTAAATTTATACAGAAGCCGCCGGCGGATTGGGCGGGTTGCGAGTACGCTTTCGCTCATCGCAGTCATCCTATTGGCCGTCATCGTGATGTTTCCGATATGGTGGATCTTCCGTTCCAGCCTGATGACAAACGCGGAGATCTACGCTTGGCCTCCGGCGCTTTTGCCGGATCGCTGGTTGTTTTCAAATTACGGCGAAACACTTGAAAACTTCCCTTTTTGGCGGTATTTCGGCAATACGATGAAGATCATCGCGCCTTCGGTCATTTTCGGGACCGCCACCGCCACGCTTTGCGGATATGCGTTCGCGCGTCTTCGTTTTCGGGGAAAAAAGTTCTTTTTTTCTCTGTGCGTCGGTTCGATGCTGCTTCCGACCATGGTCACCTTGGTACCGCTCTACATCATGTGGACGCGCGGCTTCGGTCTGGCGGACTCCTATCTGCCCTTGATTTTACCGTTTCTCTGCGGCGGAGGGGCGTTCAATATCTTCCTTATTCGGCAATTCGTCTCAACGATCCCAAGGGAATTGGACGAGGCCGCGTTCATCGACGGCGCAGGTCATCTGCGCATTTTGTTCCACATCATCGTACCCGCCATCAAGCCCGCGATGGTGGTTGTTGCGCTTTTGCTGTTCATCATGCTGTGGAATGATCTGCTGCAACAGATCGTCTATATCAATTCGACCGAGAAATTTACGATAGCCATTGGGCTGACGCAATTCAAAGGCTCGCTCGGATCGGATTGGGTGATGATCATGTGCGCGACCTGCATGTCTTTTCTGCCGGGCATTATTTTTTACCTGATCGGGCAGAAGCAGTTTGTCGAGGGTATTGTTCTGACGGGTATGAAAAATTGATGCGGCGCAGGATCGGCTTGGGCAAACTGGACAAACCGGCGCCGAGCGGCGGGGTGCGGCGGTATTTTTTTGTCCTGGCGACGCATTTTTGGAAAATGGTTCTTCTGAATTGGCTGTTCCTTCTCTTTTCGGTTCCGCTCATCACACTTCCGGCGGCGTTGTGCGCGACGAGCCGGGTTCAGGTAAAATTGATCCGGGATGGGTCCTGCTTTCTTTGGCGGGACTTCATCGGGGAATTTCGGGACAGTTTCGGCAAAAGCCTGTTTTTCGGCACGTTTTTTGGCGTCGGTTTTTTTGTTTCGTATTACTTTCTAAGCTTGTCATTGACCAACGGGAAGACCGTATTTGGCATGCTCTTCTTCGCCTGCGGCATGTTCGTCTTCCTGTCGGTGTTGCTGTCGGCGGGGTGGATCTTTGTGCTTCTGTCCATGCTCCCCTTGGGGATTCGGGATATTTTCAGGAATGCGCGCGCGCTTGCGGCTTTGGAGATGAGGCGCAGCATGTGCATGCTCTGCGCGGCGGCGGCGCCGGTCTTTTTTTTCACGTTGCTGTTTCCGGTTTCGCTCATCGGTCTTGCGCTTCCGATCATTCCGTTGGCGCAATATATGATTTGCTGTTTGGTGTACGGCGCGGTCAATGAGCGCGTTTTGAAACCGTATGCCGCTTCCCGCGCCGAGATCGGATCGGATGTGTGAGATTCGCGCACAAAAGTGGGAAGACAAATATTTTGCGCCGAGCCGCTACGGCAAGGATTTTGGCGGTATTGGCGGTGTCGGTTGCGGCGGCATCGCCGCCAACCTCGGATCCGCAACGGAGAAAATAGGATAAGGAAGGAAAGAAAAATGAAGAAGGAAAGTAGCAGGAACGATTTTGAACGTCGCAACTTCCGCTTTGTTGTGGGCAGCCAATTTCTTTACGGACCGGAGACCTTGGCCGCAGTGGAGCAAAACAGCCGTGCCATGACGGAAGGGCTCAACGCAAGCGGTATCCTACCCTCGCAGCTCGTCCTGCAGGGCGTCATGAAAACCGCGGAGGAAATTGACCGCGCGATCAAGGAGATCAATCATGACGACGGGTGCGCGGGCGTGATCACATTTTGCCATACGTTTTCCCCTTCCAAGATGTGGATAAACGGCCTGTCGCTTTTGCAAAAGCCTTGGCTGCATCTGCATACGCAGTTTAACAGGCGCATTCCCAACGAAGACATTGATATGGATTACATGAACCTTCATCAGAGTGCGCACGGGGACAGAGAGCATGGGTTCATCGGCGCCCGTATGAGGTTGCCGCACAAGATTGTGGTCGGGTATTGGCAGGAGGAAGAGACCCTGCGCAAGATCGCCTCTTGGATGCGATCCGCCGTGGGCGCCGACGTCAGCCGATCTTTAAAGGTCATGCGATTTGGGGACAACATGAGAGAAGTGGCTGTGACGGAGGGCGACAAAGTCGAAGCCCAGATCAAGTTGGGCTGGCAGGTGAACACCTGGCCTGTCGGCGCGCTCGTCGAAGCGATGCGGGAGGTTTCCGACCGGGAATTGAACGAACTGATGGAACGATACGCGGACTTGTATGAATTTGCTGTCGCGGATCAAGACATCGTGCGTTATCAGGCGCGTGAGGAAATCGCCATGCGCAGCCTGTTGGACGCGGAAGGCTGTCGCGCTTTTTCAAACACCTTTCAGGATCTGTACGGGATGAAACAATTGCCCGGCTTGGCGACGCAGGATCTGATGGCGCAGGGATTCGGCTACGGGGGAGAAGGCGATTGGAAAGCCGCCGCCATGACGACTGTTTTGAAAGCGATGAGCGCGGGACTTGATGGAGGAACTTCTTTCATGGAGGATTACACCTATGATATGGGCGGTGGACTCTCTTTGGGCGCGCACATGCTTGAAGTATGCCCAAGCCTCGCGGCCGGCCGTCCGCGCGTCGAGGTACATCCTCTGGGCATCGGAGACCGTGAACCTCCCGCGCGGTTGGTCTTTGAGGGAGACACCGGCCCGGCGATCCTCGCCACCCTCATCGATATGGGGGAGAGGTTCCGACTCATCGTGCATGACGTCGAGTGCGTAAAGCCCACCTTGACAATGCCCAACCTGCCGGTGGCCCGCGTGATGTGGAAACCGCTTCCGAGCCTTGAAACGGGAACGGAAGCCTGGATTTTGGCGGGTGGCGCGCACCACGCGACACTGAGCAGAGCGTGCGACGCTTCGCTTTTGCGGGATTGGGCGCGGATTATGGGCGTGGAATTTGTGCATATTCACAAAGATACGGATCCGCAGAGTCTTGAACATGAGTTGATGCTAGGGGATCTCGCTTGGAAACTGAGAGTGAAATAGCGACAACAAACGGGGATCCAAACCAGGTGTGTTCTTCTGCGTCCCGCGCCCGCGCCGCTTGACAAACAGGGACGATGGGCGCATGATAGTACAAGGGTCGGCGCTAAACGGACGCGGAGGAATGGGATGGGCAGGACAACGGGATTCACGAGAGAAGAAGCGATGGCGCTTCTAAAGGAACACAACAAAGAGGTGTTTCACATTCGCCACGCGGTGATCGTCGAGGGGACGCTCAGGTATTTTGCGAAGAAATTGGGTTACGGCGACGAGGAGGACTTCTGGGGCATCGTCGGGCTGTTGCACGATTTGGATTTTGAGGAATATCCCGATCAGCATTGCATCAAGGTGCAGGACATGCTGCGGGACACGAAAGCGGGGGACGATCTGATTCACGCCATCGTGAGCCATGGATATGGCATCGCCGACGTGGATGCCGAGCCGACGCATGAAATGGAGAAAATTCTCTATGCCACCGACGAGTTGACGGGACTCATCGGCGCCGTCGCGCTCATGCGCCCCTCCAAGAGCGTCCGGGATCTTGAACTGAAATCCGTCAAGAAGAAGTACAAAAGCGCGAATTTTGCCGCAGGCTGTTCCCGGGAAGTCATTGAAACCGGGGCAAAAATGCTGGGCTGGGAAATCGACGATCTGATCGCGGAAACGATATTGGCCCTCCGCGCCTGCGAAGCGCGGCAATAGGCGTTGGGGCGGCTTTCCGGCTCTCCGCGGAGGGACAAGCGGTCTTTCACACGGATACGGTTTCAAATTGGCTGTTGTACAGTTCCGCGTAGAAGCCGTTTGCGGCGAGCAGGTCTTTGTGTGTGCCCTGTTCCGCGATGTCTCCGTTTCGCATGACCAGAATGCGGTCGGCGTCTTTGATCGTGGACAGCCTGTGCGCGATGACAAAGCAGGTGCCTCCGTGCATGAGGTTCTTCATTGCCTTTTGTATTTGTTCTTCGGTGCGGGTGTCCACGCTTGACGTCGCTTCATCCAAGACGAGGATGGGGCGGTCCGCCAGGATCGCGCGTGCGATGGTGAGCAGTTGTTTCTGCCCCTGCGAGATATTGTCGGCTTCCTCGTTGAGTTCCATATCATAACCTCCGGGCAGGGTCTTGATGAATCGGTGGACGTGGGCCGCTTTGGCTGCGGCACAGACTTCCGCGTCGGTGGCGCCCAATTTCCCGTAACGGATGTTTTCCATGATGCTGCCTTTGAAAAGCCAGGTATCCTGAAGCACCATGCCGAATTTTCTCCGAAGAGCGCGCCGATCCGCGCGGGCGATGTCTTCGCCGTCCACACGGATGACGCCGCTTTGCAGATCGTAAAACCGCATCAGCAGTTTCACGAGCGTGGTCTTTCCCGCGCCGGTCGGACCGACGATGGCGATCATCTGTCCGGCGTTCACCGCGCAGGTAAAGTCATTGATGATGATCTTCCCCGGGTCGTATCCGAAATGTATGTGTTCAAAGGTTACGTCGCCCAAGGCCTGCGCCGCCGGTTCTTCCGCTTCGCGCGCGTCGGGCGCTTCTGCTTTGAAACGTTCGTTTGCCGCGGACAAACGCCGCGCGTCGCGCGCCGCGGATTTGTGTCCGGCGGCGGTTTTACGTCTGCCGTCCGCCGTTTCATGCGATGTTCCGCCGGCGTCCTTTTCTGCGTCAGGTTCCGCTTCCTCATCTTCGTCCAAAAATTGGAATACGCGCTCCGCAGCGGCGGTCATGCCCTGCAACATATTGGAAACCTGCGCGATCTGCTGGGTGGGCATGGTAAAGTTCCGCGCGTATTGGATGAAAGCCTGGATGTCGCCGACGGATATGGAACCTTTGAACGCCAAGATCCCCCCTGCGGCGGCGACGCCCACATAACCGAGATTGCCCACGAAATTCATGACGGGCATCATAAGACCGGACAGGAATTGGCTTTTCCACGCGGAGGCGAAAAGAATCCGATTGGTCTCCGCGAATTCCTCCTTGGCTCTCGACTCGTAATTGAAGAGTTTCACGATGTTGTGGCCGCCGATGGTTTCCTCGATTTGTCCGTTGATCTCCCCCAAATATTCCTGTTGGCGCTTGAAATGCTTCTGACTGAATCGCATGACGACGGTGATGAGCAGAATGGAGATCGGAAGAATGATGAATACGATCAGCGTCATGACCGGGCTGATGGACAGCATCATGACAAGTACGCCGATGAGCGTGGCAACGGCGGTGATCAGCGTCGTGACGCTTTGGTTCAACCCCTGTCCCAACATGTCAACGTCGTTGGTGATGCGGGAAAGAACATCGCCCACCGAATGGGCTTCAAAGTATTGCATGGGCATGCGACCGATCTTGACGCTGATGTTCTTTCGCATGCTGTAACAGATTCGCTGCGTGACGCCCGTCATGATCCAACCCATGACGGCGGCAAAGCAGGAACTGATCAAATAGAGGGCGAGCAGACCGAACAGAATGCGTCCGATCATTCCAAAATCAATGGATCCTTCGCCGGTGAATTTTGCGATCAGACCATCGAACAATTCCGTGATCGCCTTGCCGAGTATTTTGGGACCGATGATGTTGAATACCGTACTCGCCACGGCGAAGAGCAGCACGACGATCAAGGATGCGCGGTAGGCGGAAATATACCGCCACAGTTCCTTGAGGGTTCCTTTGAAATTCTGCGGTTTTTCCGTCGGCGCCATACCGCCGGCGGGACCTCCCCGCCGGTTCATCCTGCCCGGTCCCGCCACACCGCCGAAACCCGCTTTGCGCTTTTGATTCATTTCATTCTTTTTCATGCGCCGAGCTCCGTTTCACTCAATTGACTGCGTGCGATTTCCCTGTATACCTCACAGGTTTTCATCAATTCGCCGTGTGTGCCGATGCCGCGGATTTCACCTTCGTCGAGGACGATGATCTTGTCCGCCCTCAGGATGGTCGAGATGCGTTGCGCAACGATGATGACGGTCATGTCTTTGATTCGGTCATTCAGCGCTCTGCGGAGCGCGGCGTCGGTCTTGTAGTCGAGTGCGGAAAAACTGTCGTCGAAGATGAGTATCTTCGGCCGTTTGGCGATGGCCCGCGCGATGGACAGGCGTTGCTTCTGACCGCCCGACACATTGTCGCCTCCCTGCGATATGGGACTTTCATAGCCTCCTTCTTTTTTGTCGATAAATTCCGCAGCCTGGGCGATTTCGGCCGCCCGCCGCATCTCGTCGTCCGACATATGCGCGTCGCCGAATTTCAGATTGGACGCGACGGTGCCGTGAAAGAGCACACCCGTCTGCGGGACGAGGCCGATGAGCGCGCGGAGACTGTGCTGGCTCATGTCCCGAATGTCCGTACCGTCGATGGCGATGCTGCCGTCGGTCACGTCAAACAGGCGGGGGATCAGATTGATCAGTGTGGATTTCCCGCTGCCGGTGCTGCCGATGATCGCTGTCGTCTCCCCGGATCGGGCCTCGAAAGATATGTTCGCAAGTACGTATTCCTCCGCGTCGGGGAACCGAAAAGATACGTCGCGGAACGTGATGTTTCCGATCGGGTTTCGGTCGCGGACGGAAGCGGCGTCCGGCTTGTCGAGAATGGTGAGCGGCGTGCTCAGCACTTCGTTTATCCGCTCCGCCGCGACATTGGCGCGGGGCAGCATGATGGAAATGATGCTGAGCATCATGAAAGACATGACGATCATGATCGTGTAAGTGATGAACGCCATCATGTCTCCCACCTGCAAGTCCCCTGCGTCAACGCCTTTCGCGCCAAACCAAACGATGGCGACCGTGATCAGGTTCATGTGAAACACCATGAGGGGCATCATGAGGCTCATGGCGCGTCCGGTGAACAACTGCGTTTTGATCAAGGCGCGGTTGGCTTTGTCGAAACGGCGTTCCTCATGCGTTTCCCTGCCGAAAGCGCGAATGACGGGCAAGCCCGTGAGAATCTCCCGACCGACCAAATTGAGCTTGTCGAGCAAGGTCTGCAACATCTTAAACTTCGGCATGGTGACCGCCATCAGCCCCATGACGACCGCAAGAAGAATCACGATTGCGACGACGACGATCCATCCCATGCCCATGCCGGTTCCCACCACCTTGATCGCGCCGCCGACGCCGACCACCGGCGCGTAAAGCACCATACGCAGGAGCATGACCGTCGCGATCTGTATTTGCTGAATGTCGTTGGTGCTGCGCGTAATGAGCGAGGCGGCGGTGAACTTGTTCATTTCCGATCCGGAAAAATCCAAGATCCTGCCGTAGACGCGTTGCCGCAGATCGCGCGCGCCGGCGGCGGCCGTGTAAGCGGCCATCAGGCACACGAGGATGGCTGCGGCGATGGAAATGAATGTGTAGAGGATCATCAGAGCGCCCGTTTTGAACATGTAATCCGTTTGAATTTTGCCCAAATCCAGACCGATCGCTTCGTATTCGGTTTTGATGAAACGTGTGGCGGCCTGTTCCGCAACCGTGTCTCCCATGACGGAAACCTGTTCGACCGCTTGCGCGCGAATCTCGAGCATCGTTTCCTTGGTGATGGCGCCGGCTCTGTAACCTGCGATGAGTTGCGCTGCGTCGGGCCGCTCCGCCGTTTGCCCGTCACCTCCCGCTTTCGGGAGTTCGGGCGTGACCGAAGCGTCGATCAGGAGCATCATGGGGGCGGTGAACGCTTTGTCGAGCTGTTCGATCACCGCCCCGTCGTCCGTTGTGCGGCGGAGGACGGCGCCGGCCTCCGTCCGCGCTTCACGCGTCGGGTTGTTATACGCGCGCACCGTCGCGATCTCACCGTCGGTCATGAATGCCTC
>JAISML010000008.1 GCA_031276775.1 Eubacteriales Family XIII. Incertae Sedis bacterium
ACGTTCTTGCCGATTTGGGTATCGAAAGCGCGATCCGGACCGAAGATCTGCGGGGGCTCGGCGAGGATGAGCGGGCGGCATTTGCGGCCGTCCGCAAAAATGGCGAACTCACCATGGACGATCTTTCCCGATTGCTCGAAAAAACCGCGCAGCAGACCGCCGCCCTCGTTACGGCATTGGAGATAAAAGGTTTCGTCGGTTATTACGGCGGTAAAATATTGATTGCAAAGTGAAATTGATAGTATATAATGGAAAGGAAAATGCCTTTTCCGGATATCCCGCGTCGATGCGGGGCGCGGCGGCGTCCCGACGCAAAACCGTGAAACGTGAATCCGTCTCCGGTGAAGGCAATGCATGGGACGTGACTTGTTTTGCGCGCAACTGCGGGGGTCGGTGTTTGCGCAACGACAAAGCATTGTAATGAAGCGACAGGAGATCGTAAGTGTATGGCAAAAGCAGGAGAGTCAAAAGCATTGGTGATCGTGGAATCGCCTTCCAAAGCAAAGACCATCGGTAAATTTTTGGGGAAGAAGTACAAGGTCGTCGCATCGGTCGGGCACGTCAGGGATTTGCCGAAGAGCAAATTGGGCATTGAGATAGACAACAATTTTGAACCCGCCTATATCAACATCAGAGGCAAAGGGGACGTCATCCGCGAACTGAAAAAAGAAGCCAAGACGGCCGACAAAATCTATCTGGCCACCGATCCGGACCGCGAGGGCGAAGCGATATCCTGGCACATCGCGTATCTGCTCGGATTGAACGAAGCGGAAAAGAACCGGATCGTATTCAATGAAATCACAAAGGAAGCCATCCGAAACGCCGTCGGAAACCCGAGACCCATCGATCTGAACCTGGTCGATGCGCAGCAGGCGCGGCGCATCCTGGATCGTCTGGTGGGCTATCGGATCAGTCCGCTCTTGTGGCGCAAGATTCGGCGCGGACTTTCCGCAGGCCGCGTGCAGTCGGCGGCGCTCAAAATTATCTGCGACAGGGAGAAAGAAATACGCGCCTTTGTTCCCGAGGAATTTTGGAACATCGCCGTCACGCTGACAAAAAAAGAAGGCGACAGGCGGGCTTTTTCTGCCAAACTCATCGAAAAAGACGGCGGAAAGCTCACCGTGCGCGACGGGCAAACGGCGGAAACCATTTTGCGGGAACTTTCCGCGGGAAACTATGCGGTGGGAAAGGTTGAGAAAAAAGAACGCATTCGGCGGCCTTATCCGCCTTTTACCACGAGCAGCATGCAGCAGGACGCGTCGGTGAAGTTGGGTTTTTTCACCAAGCGCATCATGTCCGTCGCGCAGCAGCTGTACGAAGGGGTGGAGGTCAAAGGACGCGGCACGATCGGTCTGATTTCATATATCAGAACCGACTCCGTCCGCATATCCGCAGAGGCCGACGCCATGGCCAAGGCCTATATCAAAGAAAATTTCTCCGAGGACTACTTGGGCAACAACCGTTATGCAAACAAGAAAAAGGATGTGCAGGATGCGCATGAAGCCATCAGACCGTCCTATGTCAACCTGCGGCCCGACGACATCAGGGATTCCCTTTCGCCCGATCAGTACAAGCTCTACAAGCTGATTTGGTCCAGATTTGTGGCAAGCCGTATGGCGCCCGCCGTGTTCGACGCCGTCAGCGCGGATGTCGTGAACGGCGCCTACACGTTCCGGGCGACCGGTTCAAAACTGAAATTCGACGGTTTTCTTTCCGTTTACCGAACGGGACAGGAGGACGGGGACGACAGGATGCTCCCGGAACTTACGGAAGGCGAGGCGCTCGATCATGCCGAAATCTCTTCGGAACAGAGTTTTACGCAACCGCCGCCGAGGTTCACGGAGGCAGGTCTCGTAAAAGAATTGGAGGAAAGAGACATCGGCAGACCGTCCACCTATGTCTCCATCATCGCCGCCCTCATCGAACGAAAATATGTCCTGAGGATCAAGAAGACGCTGCAACCCACGGATTTGGGCTTTGTTGTGACGGATCTCATGGAAAAATATTTCAATGAGATCGTCGACGCGGGTTTTACGGCGGCGATGGAAGATCGTTTGGACGACATCGAAACGAAAGGCATCGATTGGCACGGCGTCGTCGGGAATTTTTACGAGGTGCTGCGTGAGGAACTCACAATCGCGGATCGGGAGATCGAAAAAGTGGAACTGCAGGATGAGATGACGGATGAGGTCTGCGCGCTCTGCGGGAAGCCCATGGTGATCAAACACGGACGCTTTGGGGAGTTTATGGCGTGCTCGGGTTATCCCGAATGCAAAAACACCAAGCCGATCGTGACCAAAACAGATATCAAATGCCCTCTCTGCGGCGCGGATATCGTCGCCAGAAAGAGCAGGAAGGGCCGCGTGTTTTACGGATGCAGCGGTTATCCGAACTGCAGGCAGATCTATTGGAACAAGCCTGTCAACAGGCAATGCCCGGAGTGCGGCGCGCTCCTGACGGAAAAAAAGACAAAGACGGGCAATTTTGTGTGTTCAAATTCGGATTGCGGGTATAAAGAATAACGGGAACGGAACAACGGTGGAACAGGAGGATTTTTATGGGACAATTCCATGCCACAACGATCGTGGCGGTCAGGAGGGGCGAAAACGACGTCTGCATCGGAGGGGACGGCCAAGTCACCATGGGCGAAACATCCGTCATGAAACATACGGCGAAGAAAGTTCGGAAAATATACAAAAACAGCGTTCTTACGGGATTCGCAGGCTCTGTGTCCGACGCATTCACCCTGACCGAACGGTTTGAGAAGAAGCTCGAGGAACACGGCGGGAATTTGAAACGGGCGGCGGTCGCTTTGGCGCAGAGTTGGCGTTCGGATCAGGCGATCCGAAATCTGGAAGCGCTGATGGTGGCCGCAGACAGGGAAAGCCTGCTGGTCATATCGGGCAACGGTGAGGTCATCGAACCGGATCAGAACTTTGTGGCCATCGGATCGGGCGGCAACTATGCGTATGCGGCGGCCAACGCGCTGTACGATCATACGGATATGGACGCGGAGCGGATCGTCAGGGAGGCGCTGACCATTGCGGCGTCCATCTGCGTGTACACAAATGACAGAATCACAGTGGAAAAACTCGGCGTCGCCGAGGATACCCGCAAAGGAGACGCCAATGATGAGTAATGCATTGTATCAAATGACGCCCAAGGAGATCGTGGCGGAACTTGACAAATATATCATAGGACAGGATCAGGCGAAAAAAAGTGTCGCCGTGGCGTTGCGCAACCGATACAGAAGAAGTCTGTTGCCCGATGGGATGCGCGAGGAGATCACACCCAAGAACATCCTCATGATGGGACCCACGGGCGTGGGAAAGACGGAGATCGCCAGAAGGCTTGCAAAACTGATGGATGCGCCTTTCGTGAAAGTGGAAGCCACGAAATTCACGGAAGTGGGCTATGTGGGGCGCGATGTCGATTCCATGATCCGGGATCTGGTCGAATCTTCCATTCGCATCACGAAACAGAAACGGTTGCAGGAGAAATACAGCGTGGCGGAGGAAATCGCCGAGGAGAAGATCGTCGAAGCCATCGTGCCGGGCAAGAAAAAACCCGCGCACGGCGGAGGCATCAAAGGTCCGTTCGACTTCATCATGGGCGGAGCGCAGCAGAATCGCGCGCCGGAATCCGAAGTGAAAGACGACAGACCGGAGTCCGAAATCGAATTGACGAGGGAGCAGGTGAGACAGCAGCTGAGAGACGGTCTCCTTGACGAGCAATACATCGAAATCGACGTGAACGACAATCCGCAGGTAAATCAGTTGGATATGGGCAACGAGGGGATGAACATCGCCATCGGGAATATCTTTGACGCCATAGGCGGCGGACAGAAGAAGAAAAAGAAAAATGTCAAAGTGAAAGATGCCCGCAAGATTCTGCGCGAGGAGGAAGCCCAGAATCTCATCGACATGGAACAGGTGACGTCCGAAGCCATGGAGAATGCCGAACAAAACGGCATCATCTTCATTGACGAGATCGACAAGATCGCTTCCGGCGGCACGCTCAGATCCGGCGCCGACGTTTCAAGGGAAGGCGTGCAACGGGACATCCTGCCCATCGTCGAAGGCAGTGTGGTGAATACGAAGCACGGTCCCGTCAAGACGGATCACATCCTCTTTATCGGCGCGGGCGCCTTTCACATCGCCAAGCCGACGGATCTCATCCCGGAACTTCAGGGTCGGTTTCCCATACGCGTGGAATTGGAGAATCTCACAAAAGAAGCCTTTGTGCAGATACTCACCGTACCGGAAAACGCCTTGCTCAAACAGCACCGGATGTTGCTCGAAACGGAGGGGATCAAGGTGACGTTCACCGACGGCGCGGTGAACGAGATCGCGGAGATCGCGTACATGACCAATGAGCAGACAGAGAACATCGGAGCCAGGCGGCTTCATACCATCATGGAAAAGTTGTTGGAGGATATTTCGTTCAACATTCCCGACATCGACGACGACATCGTGATCGACGAGTCCTATGTCAAAGAGAAGTTCATCGACAGGATACACGCCGACGACATCGACAAGTTCATCCTCTGAGCGGAGTTTCCGGGATATTTGACATGTTTCGCGGCGAAAAAGCAACCGGACAAAGCAAAATTGTGTGCGCAGACAAGAATATTTTGACATTTCAAAAAATTACCTTTACACGTGGCGGTTTTTCGATATAATAATTATGGAAGCGCCGGTTGATGTTTCGCGCACATTGCCGGATTTTGCATTTGATTGTGCCGGGATCCCATGAAATACCAACAATTTCCTGCGGATATTTTCTTTGGCACATGTGAAATCCTTCGG
>JAISML010000158.1 GCA_031276775.1 Eubacteriales Family XIII. Incertae Sedis bacterium
TGTACACGGTCTTCGCGCCCAAGGCTTCAAACACATGCCTCGCGGCGCCCGCCGACGCGCCGTGGGCGCAGTCAACGACGAGCTTCATGCCTCTGACGTCCGTTTCCATCCCCGCGATCAGGTACTCCGCGTATGCGCGCAGAGCTTCCCCGGATTGCCGCGAAATGCGCGCGAGTTCCGCCCCGACCGCGCGTTTGCCGACGCCGTCCGCACCCCGCAGCGTCAAGGCTTCGATCTCCTCCTCAACGGCGTCGTCCAACTTATAGCCGTCCCTGTTGAAAAACTTGATGCCGTTGTATTCAAAAGGATTGTGGGAAGCCGAGATCGCCACGCCGCAGTCGGCGCCCATCGTTTTGACCAAGTAAGCGACGGCGGGCGTTGGAATCACGCCGATCTTGACGACGCGGCCGCCTGCGGACAAAATACCCGCACTCAAACTGTCCTCCAGCATATCGCCCGATATGCGGGTATCTTTGCCGATCAGGACAAGGGGGGCGCCGTTCGCGGCCGTTCTGCCGAGTATGTGCGCTCCCGCCCTGCCCAGGCGGTAGACCAATTCCGGCGAGAGATCCGCATTCGCGACGCCTCTTACGCCATCCGTTCCGAAAAGTTTTCCCATGCTTTCTTACCTCCGCAGCGGAATTCCGTCTGTGTCGGACGCTCCGCGCGCTTCCGCCCCGGCGGACAAATCCGCAGACGCCGTGCGCCCCGCCATGTGGGATGCTCCGCCGCATCACGGTCCCGCAATGATCGCACCTGCCGTGCCCGGTTCAAGGATGCCGCCCGTACCGCCCCCGCCGCCAATGCCGCCTCCGCTCGCGATCGCCTCAATGACGACATGCAGGCGCAACGGATTGGATTCCAAGCGTTTCAGGGGCTTGTCGTATTTGAACTTCACCTCCGCGTAAACGGAGCCCTCCGCGCAGTCCGCTTCGCTCAGCTCGATATAGAGCCTCAGATCCGCAGCTTTGAACGCGTCGGTCTGCGCCCTGTTGCCGAATACGGTCACGGTGATATCTTCGGCATTCACATGCGCCGCATAACCGGAAACGGGCCCGAGGATTTCAACCTGATCGGCCGTATAGGACAGATTTTTCGCGACGATGCCCTCCACCTCGATGGCGACGGCGAGATCGCGCGACCTGTCGGCCAATTCCACATGGGGCGGCAGATTGAAAACGGGCTTGATGATCGCCGTTTCCCGCAGGCTGGAAATGTCGATCCCATTCGCGGCGATCGACTCTATGCCGGCGACGTCCTCCGCTTTGCCCCGCACAAACACCGTTTTGGGGACGTCCATCTTCGTCACCTCGATGCCCTCCGGCGGTTCGCCCGTGAGACTGAGCTCGAGCGGAACCTCCCTGACCGTACAGAGGGTCGCCGTCACGTCGATGACATTCTGCGACAAGGTCAACCCGTACGCCGCCTCTCCGTTGCTCTTTATGGGAATCGCTTCCGCAGTCAGCGTCGTTTCCTTCTCGCTCAAGTCGGAGACGTTTACCTTTGCTTCGATAAACGCGACGTCGTCCACCTGCGCTTTCGTGCTCGCCACCTCTATTTCCTGCGGCGCCACCGTCACAAAACCCGCCTCCGTGTTTTGCGGGAATTTCCCCTCGTACGCGAGCCTGATCGGTTTGGTCGCACTCACCAGATCCTCCACGAGGATGTCTATCCGTTTCGGCCGCACCTCGGTGACCGTGAATTTGTCCGACTTCGCCACGACCACGTCGACGGAATTCAGCCCTTTGGAAAACCCTTTCAGGTTCGCCGTCGCTTTCAGATCGTTTGACTGCAGACCCGACAAATTCGTCCGGGAACCATGCACCACCACGCTCACCGTGTAAGTCTGCGCGGGCGATACGGTCAGGCGATCCTCCGCAAGCGAATCCAAATTGATCAGTTCCACGGGAACGCTGTCGATCACGCTGTCATCCATGGGATTGACCTCCGTGATCACGTACGCCCAGATGACGATTGCCGCCACGATGGACAGAATCAGATTCAGCTTGTTATTTTGAAACATTTCGCTGCTCTCTTCGGAAAAAATTCATAAACGCGGATTTCCCGACAATGGGCTGATCACTCAAATACATATTCAAAATCTCTTTTTCCAAGGTTTTAATGTCCAAAAACCTGGTCAGATTTCCGTTGAACGCCGTGGAAATAATGCCGCTTTCCTCCGAAACGATGATGGCCAGCGCATCCGACACCTCGGTGACGCCGATGCCGGCCCGGTGCCGCGTCCCAAGGTCTTTGGGGAGTTCCTTGTTCTTCGTCAGCGGAAGAACGCAGGCGGCGGCGAAGACCCTGTTGCCCCGAATGATCGCCGCGCCGTCGTGGAGGGGGGCGCCGACATAGAAGATGTTGCCCAAAAGCTCCGTCGAGAGCGTACTGTTCAGGACGACGCCCGTTTCCGCAAAATCGTTCAGGGTGATCTCCCGCTCCATGATGATGAGAGCGCCCGTCTTGTTGACGGAAAAACGATCCACCGCTTTCACGATGGAAGAGGCCATCGCCTTCACATTCTCCTTGTCCATCACGGCGAACGGCGGGCGGAACAGTTTGCTGCGACCCACATATTCAAGACCGCGGCGAAGTTCCGGCTGCAAGACGACCACAAGGGCGATCACGCCGAACTGCATCGTGCCTTTCAATATCCAGTTCAATGCATTCAGGTGGAGAAGATCGGAGAGAACCGTGGCCGTCACGAGGATCAGCAGCCCTTTGATCAACTGCTCCGCCCTGGTTTCCCTGATGAACCCGAGCGCTTTATACAGCACAAATGCGATGATGGCGACATCTATGGCGTCCCAGACACTGATCCCGGACACGAGTTTCGTAAAGAGTTCCCGCATCTTGCTCCCGGCGGCGAAGTTCGTCCGCCGCACCTGTTCAACGAGGTCAATAACATCAATCCGTCTGCGGAACACCCCCGCAGAGGAGTTGATTCCGCCTGCGGCGATCATTCCGAATTCTTGCATATACTACTATTACTACTATACAAAAAAATGCAGAAATTTGCAATCAATAATTCACCGCGAACCGTAAATTTCAAAAACTCTTCACACAGAGTTCCCTCGTGCGCGGGATTTCCGAAAAAAATTCCCGCTCGCACACCGCAAATTGCCGGCGCCGGCAATTTGCGGTTGCCGTCCAGGGGTTGGCGGCCCGCACGGCCGCAGCGCGATCCGCCAACCTCCGGGCGGCAGGGATTTGCGTTGCGCTTCCCGAAATCCATTTGGCGGCGCCTTGCAACCGCTTCCAAAAGGGAGTATACTCCAAACGAAGCGCCTGTTCGCGCTTGTCCGGCGCGACGTGCGGACAAAGCGCGCGTCGGAGCTTTCCCGCGCGCAATTGCATTTGTGGCAACAGGCTCGGCGTTGGACGGTGGAATTGCGGAATGTGTTCATGGTCATCGGTTGCGGAGCGTTGTCATGTGGCTTATTTTTGCCTTTGCGTCGGCCGGCTTTGCGGGTATCACCTCGATATTGGCAAAGATCGGCGTCAAAAACATCGATTCCGATCTGGCTACGGCTCTGAGAACGATCGTCGTGGCGTTTTTCGCATGGCTGATCGTGTTTGTCACCGGCGCGCATACGACACTCGCGCAAATCGACTTTAAAAATTTTATTTTTCTCGTATTGTCGGGATTGGCGACCGGCGGTTCATGGCTCTGCTATTTCAAGGCGATACAGTTGGGAGACGTCAACAAAGTGACGCCGATCGACAAATCGAGCACTGTTCTGTCCATGCTTTTGGCCTTTGTGTTTCTCAAAGAGCCATTGAATGCGCCCAAGGCAATCGCCATGGTTCTCATCGGCGCGGGAACGTATTTGATGATTGCGCGGAACCGCGCAAAAGGGGGAACCGACGCAAAAATTCCGGCCGGCGCCCCCCGGGACGGCGCGCTTTCCCCCGGGCGCGGCGGGAACAACCTCTGGCTGACGTTCGCGTCGCTTTCCGCCGTTTTCGCGAGCCTTACGGCAATCCTTGGCAAAGTCGGCGTTCAGGACATCGATTCAAATGCCGGCACGGCAATCCGCACCGTGATCGTCCTCGCCATGGTATGGCTGCTTGTGATCATCAAAGGCGCCCACAAAGAAATCCGGGCGATCGACGGGAAAGGCGGACTGTTCCTCATCCTATCCGGCATTGCCACCGGTCTGTCGTGGTTGTGCTATTATCGCGCGCTTCAAACCGGACCAGCCAGCATTGTCGTCCCGATAGACAAATTGAGCATCCTGATCACCATCGCGTTCAGCGGACTGATATTAAAGGAAAAGCTTGCGCCGAAAGCGGTCTGCGGTCTGCTTCTGCTTGTCGCCGGCACGCTGTGCCTTTTGTTTTAGCCGTCATCCGGGGGTTG
>JAISML010000197.1 GCA_031276775.1 Eubacteriales Family XIII. Incertae Sedis bacterium
ATGGTGGACGTATAGGCATGTTTGAACATCTGTCCGATAAACCGATCGCGGATTATCAAAACGAGCAGGCGCGCCGGTGGGAAGCCGACCGTCTTTTGGAAAAATGTGTGGAAGGGCGCGCAGACAGTCCGCTTTTCCTGTTCTATGAAGGACCCCCGACGGCCAACGGCAAGCCGGGCATCCATCATGTGATCAGCAGAACCCTCAAAGATTCCGTCAACAGGCACAAGACCATGCAGGGATACCGGGTGCCGCGGAAAGCCGGCTGGGATACCCACGGTCTGCCCGTCGAAATCGAGGTCGAAAAGCAACTCAACCTCTTTACAAAGAAAGACATTGAGGATTACGGCATCCGCGCGTTCAACGAAAAATGCAGGGAGTCCGTGTTCAGGTACGAGGGTCTGTGGCGGGAAATGAGCCGGCGCATGGGCTTCCTTGTCGACTTGGATCATCCGTACATCACTTTGGACAATGATTATATCGAGACCGAGTGGTGGATATTGAAGAAATTCTTCGACAGGGGACTCATCTACGAGGGGCATAAGATCCTCCCGTACTGTCCGCGTTGCGGGACAGGGCTGGCGAGCCACGAGGTCAGTCTGGGGTACAAAGAAGTCAGGACGAACACGGTTACGGTCATGTTCAAACGCAAAGACGAGGACGCGTACTTCCTCGCGTGGACGACGACGCCGTGGACGCTTCCATCCAACGTATCGCTGACGGTGGGCGCGGACATCGACTACGCAAAGGCGCGGATGCGCGGAGACGGCGCGACGGAGACCGGCGCAGCAAACGGACACGAAAGCGGCGTTGCGAACGGACACGAAAGCGGCGAACGCGGGGCTTTTGCGCGCGAGCATGCGGGAAAGGTGTTTTATGTCGCGGCGGCGCTCGCGGACAAGGTACTCGGCAAGGGCAATTATGACGTGCTCGCGACATGCAAAGGCAGGGACCTGGAACGCGTCGAGTACGAACAGCTCATGCCGTTCATCGATGTGACGGCATCTTCGGGCGCGGCGGCGGGCAAGGCGTTTTATGTGACGGTCAACGACTACGTGACCGTCGAGGATGGCACGGGGATCGTGCATACCGCTCCGGCGTTCGGCGAGGACGATTACAACACAGGCCGCAAATACGGCTTGCCCGTTCCAAACCCCGTGGACGAGGACGGAAAATTCACCGCGACGCCCTGGGCGGGGCGTTTCGTGCTGGAAGACGGATTGGACGCGGACATCATACGGTGGCTTGCCGCCGGGGGCAAGCTGTTTTCCAAGGAGAAGATGGCGCACAATTATCCGCATTGTTGGCGTTGCGACACACCGCTCATCTATTACAGCAAGCCCGGGTGGTACATCGCGATGACCGAACTGAAAGACGTGCTGATCGAAAGCAACAAGGCGGTGCGGTGGTTTCCCGACTACGTGGGAGAGCGGCGATTCGGCAACTGGCTTGAAAACGTCAACGATTGGGCCATTTCCCGCAGTCGCTATTGGGGGACGCCCATTCCCATCTGGCGGTGCGAAAGCTGCGGCGGGCTGATCTGCGTCGGTTCCCGGGAGGAATTGTCCGAGCGGGCCGAGGAAGAGATTCCGCGCGGCGCGGACGGCGTTTTCGACATCGAGTTGCACCGACCCGACGTCGATGACATTCACATCCGGTGCGAAAGGTGCGGCGGCGTGACGCGCCGCATTCCGGAGGTGATGGACTGTTGGTTTGACAGCGGTTCCATGCCTTACGCCCAGCAGCACTGGCCTTTTGAACACGCCGAGACCTTTGACGGCGCGATGTTTCCCGCCGATTTCATCTGTGAAGGCATCGATCAGACGCGGGGCTGGTTCTACTCGCTTTTGGCCATATCCGCGTTTGTGAAAGGCCGCGCGCCGTATCGCAACGTCCTGGTCAACGATCTGATCCTGGACAAAAACGGAAAGAAGATGTCCAAGTCGAAAGGAAACACGGCGGATCCGTTCGCGCTGTTCGACAAATACGGAGCGGACGCCACGCGGTGGTATCTGCTGTACACTTCGCCGGCCTGGTCTCCGACGAAGTTTGACGAAGAAGGACTCAAGGAAGTCGCGGGGAAATTCTTCGGAACCCTGCGCAACATCTATTATTTCTTCGTGCTGTACTCCAATCAGGACGGGATAGATCCGAGGACTTTCGACGTCCCACCTGCGTCGAGACCGGAGCTCGATCGCTGGATTCTTTCCAAATACAACAATCTGATACGGGACTGCATTGCCGACATGGATGCCTACGATCACATGAAAGCGGTGCGCAGGATTCAGAATTTTACGGTGGAGGATCTCTCGAATTGGTATATCAGGCGGGCGAGAAGACGATTTTGGGGCGAAGCGCTGACGGAGGACAAGAAGTCCGTTTACGCCACGACCTATGAGATACTCGTGGGTTTGTCGCAATTGACCGCACCCGTCGCCCCTTTCATCTCGGACGAGATATTCACAAAACTGACCGGCGCGGAGAACGTGCATCTGACCCTTTATCCCGAAGCGGACGCGGCGATGATGGATGAGGATCTGGAGACGAAGATGGATCTGGTGCGGGATGTGGTGAAACTCGGCCGCAGCATCCGTGAAAAGGAGCGCCTCAAGGTGCGGCAACCGCTTCCCGCCGCGCTGATAGACGGAAAATATGAAAGCGTCATAGGCGGTATGACCGATCTGATCCGGGAGGAACTCAACATCAAGGATGTATTGTTCCGCCGCGGGACCGACGCGTACATGGATTACATCATCAGACCCGACTTTAAGACGGCGGGTCCCATCCTTGGTTCCCGCATAAAAGCCTTTGCCTCAGCCTTGGCCGGGGCCGACGCGGCGGAGCTGATCCGATCGCTTGCCGCCGGGGAACGCGTTTCGCTCATCCTCGGCGCGGAAAAAACCGTTGCCGACGCGCACTGTGTGGAAGTGACGAAAGAGATGGTGGACATCCGCGTGGAAGCCAAAAAAGGCTTCGCCGTCGCCATGGAAGACGATCTGTTTGTGATCCTCGATACGGCGATAACGCCCGCGCTTGCCATGGAGGGATTGGCGCGGGAATTTATCTCCAAGGTACAACAGATCCGCAAGCAGATCGACCTTGAAATGATGGACAACATCCGTATACGGTTCTCCGCCGACGCGGAAGTCGAAGCCGCCGTCGACGCGCACCGCGCGTACATCATGAAGGAAACCTTGGCCGTATCGTTGGAAACCGCCGCAGATCCGGACGCCGGGATGTCCCGGGGCGCCGCGGACGGCGTCTACGACCTGAACGGCCGCAAAACAGGGATTTCCGTCGAAAAATATCAATAAAGCACAGAGAAGCGCAGACCTGCGATCTCAAAGATATCCCCAAACCTGCTTCCCGTCTTCGGATCGCAGAGCAGATACCGGTTCGATGCGATGCGCAACTTGCATATTGACAATCCGGGCGTCAAAGATCAGAGTTCGGCAATCTCCTCTGCGGAAAGATCCGTGACGGAAGTGATGATCTCCGACGGGATGTTTTGTCGTTTCATCCTGTCCGCGATCTCCAAACTTTTTTCATGTCTCCCCGCTTCTTTGCCTATGTCGATGCCTTGCCGAAGCCCTTCCTGTCTGCCGTATTCGATCTCTGCCCACCTGTCGCGGCGCTCTTTCTCCCGCGCCTCGGCGATCATTCGCTCCGCTTCGTCCTCGCTCATCTCCTTGATGCATGCCGTGACTTTCCCGATGGCCACGCTCTTCTTTGCGAGTTCAGCCATATCTTCTTCCTCCCTCACCGTCATCAGTTTCAGCCAATTCCACAGCGCGCCGCCATCGCTCTCCTTAGGCAGTTTGCTCAGTTCCAACGTGTTGATCTCAAAGATATCCCCAAACCTGCTTCCCGTCTTCGGATCGCAGAGCAGATACCGGTTGTGATATGCGTCGCTGTCGTCGATCAACGTAAAATCCGTTATGATGATGGAGATAACTTTCTTGATAACGTCGTATTTGAGACCTCGCTCCATCTGATCGGTCAGGAGGATCGATGTGTAATACACGATGCGCTCCTTAAACGCGACTTCCCGGTTGACCTGTATCTCAATGTCGATGATTTTCCCCGACGCTGTATGGATGCGCACATCCAAGATGCTCAGTTTGTCGTCCGGCCGCCGGCGACCCGTGTGCGGATCGACAATGTCGAGTCTGCCGTAATCCTCCTTGGGAATGTCCAATACCGCCTGTAACAAGTCGGCCAACGCGTCGATGTTGTTCGGATTTCCGAACACGCGTTTGAAAACATAGTCATTCTTGACAGACAACAATGCCCTTGACATGGATCGCTCCTTTCATTGTAGCAAATAATCTTCGCAGTAGCAAATAATCTTCGCAAACTCAATATGTAATATAATATTAAAAATGGGATAATTTGTCAAATATTTTTTCTCAAGCATCTTGCGGAAAACGGTGTCCGGCGCAAGAAAGACAAGCCGGTCTTCGCTAAGAAAACCGTCTCGGCCAACGTTTTATGATTGCGGGCGGCCCATCTGCCGGATGGCCGCGAAGACGGCATCCGTATCACCCAGATCCGCAAACAACATATCGGGCGCAGCGGCGTCCAATTCTTCCGGCGGTGTCCACCCGGTGGCTGCGGCAATGGAATGAAAACCACATCGTTTCGCGGTTTTTATATCATATACGCTGTCTCCGATCAGAATGATCCCACTCGGGTGGATGGGCTTCCCTGTGAGGCGTTCCAATGCTTTGCGGCTCGTTTCCGCGACATCCCATTTTTCTCCGTATGCGTCGCCGAAACCTCCGCCGATGAATTGCGGTTCACCGTCCGGAAAAGTAAGCAGATCGACCGATCGCAATTTGCATTCGGCGCCGGCGCGAAGATTGCTTGTGAGCAAAGCATTCAAAATGTTGTTTTCCGCCGCGCGGCGCAACAGGCCGCGCACACCGGGCAAGACCCTTTTTTCGTTGTCGTTGTTCAGTATTCTTTGCAGATTGTCGATAAAGACGGTTTTGATCGTTTCGAGATCGACGGCAGGGATGCCGTTTTGCGTCATGATGCGATCTATCACAACCGCGTCCTGCGCACGACCTATGCCGGCGCGCCGAAAGGCGTCGTCGATGCCGTACAGTTTTTGAAAGGTTTGATTCAGCGCCTGCGTCCCGTCGGATCCGCAATGCATAAGCGTTCCGTCGATATCCCAAAATATCAACATCGGTTGTCCCAAAGCATCGGCATTCGCCGCAACCGACTTCCGGTCCCGTTCGGCACACAAACGGACAATGTCGTTCAACGTGCGCGGACAGTCAGCAACCTTGCGGTTTCAGCAGTGTGAAGTCCTGTATCTCACTGGAAAGCTCGTCGAGATCGGCGCTGAGACTGACGATGAAATCGATGTCATGCTGTTCGCTGATCACCTTAAGCCTTGCCAGAAACTCGGGGATGTCCTCCGTGTTGACATCGGCGTGCTTGAGGATGCTGTCGATGAAGATGGCGTCGATATCGTGATCGGAACTGATGATCCCGTAGAGGAAGCCCACATATTCGTCGCTGTTCGTGATCTCGTCATAGTCTTCCATGCACACGACTCTGATTTCATGGATCAGATCGTACATGAGGCGCTGATTCTTGTTGATGAAGACCACGTGGCCGTCGCTGCGTTCCGCTCGGTTGTTTGCCAAGTCGATCATCATCTTTGTCTTGCCTGTGCCTTTGTGACCTACGATCAGGTTTACCATATCGCCGCTCCTTTTCCTGCCGCACAACTGTCCGACCCCGCCCGCAATTGCTGCCGTCTTTGACGTTCATCGAAGTGATTCCATGTTCATTATACAATAGCGCAAAGATCCTTTCAATCGAATCCGACAAGTTTTCGTGGCCGCAGGAACCTCCGCTGTTTCATCGAACGCTTTCGGCTTTCGGTTTGTTTCGAAAAATGACCTTGAATATCGGGAAGAAAACCCAAAAGGATATGACGCTGTTTATAAACATGGTGATGAAATCCGCGAGCGTTCGGCCGAAGTCTCCCGCACCCGCGATCAACGACGAATAAACGGGCGCCTTGTAAAGCCCCTGAAGCGCTCCGGCGAGCAGGGTGATCGCGACATAGGCCGCGACATACCAAAAGGCGGCTTTGGCGACGGAATTGTTCGCTCTGAACGTGATGTTCCGCTGCGCGAAAAAATTGATCGTCTGCGCAATCGCCAGGGTGATCTCCACGGCCAGAAAATAGGCCAGACCGCCGCCGGAACCGTCCGCCCGCACAGGCCCCGCCTCATAGTTGAATACATAGTACTGCGAACCGTCCAAATCGTGACCGACGGGGAAAGCCCTGAACGCAATATGGAGCAGATCCGTCCCGTCCAGCAGGGCTTTCAGCGTCGGCATCAAAATCAGCTGCAGCACGGTGACTCCGTTGGAAATGATGAAGAACAGCAGAAACTGCGCCATTCCGGGGTGTTTGGATTGAAATTTCGCCCATAAGGCTTTTGGTTTCGACATTTTACACCTTTGGTTTGTCCGTGTCCGCCCGCGCCGCCGCAAGCAATTCCGCAAGCATCCTTTTGTTTGCTTTCGCGTTTTTGAAATGCCCTGCGATCACCGCGCGCATACCCGAAAAGAACTGTCCGTTCACCATGCGGACGAGTCCCGCGACCATCCCGCCGCTCACCATGCCGCCCGTCAATTTGGCGATGCCCCGAAACGTCAGATTCAGCACAAACAGCAGATTCATGTTCGGCGTCCCTGCCGTTTCGCTTTTCTCAAGGCGGCCGCTCAGCAATTTGTAAATGAATCTGGCAAGGCGGCTCTTTGCGCGCCGCATCAGAAACAGCGGATCGTTGCTTCCGATCCATTGGCTTTCCTCCTCTTTTTCGAGGGGTCTTCCCATCAGCGCTTCAAATTCGGCGTCCGAAACCTGTCGGACATCGCCGGAAACATAGCTCGGCAGGGAAGACTCCCCGTAAGGATTCGTTTCCAAAACGCCTTTGACGCAGACAACCGTCCGCAACCTCACGGAACGGGACGAAGCGCCGATCAGGATGTGATATTCGCCTCCCTCCGTTTCCCAACGGTTCGTTTTCACGTTCCGGACGCGAAACGTTTTGTCGTCTGTGGGGATGACGACCCGTTTGGCTTCCCCCGCTTCCAGGAATACTTTCCGGAAGCCTTTCAGTTCCTTTGCGGGACGGAACAGAACCGAATCTTTTTTTTCGACATAGAATTGGGCGATTTCGGCGCCGGCGCGGTTCCCCGTGTTTGTGAGCGTAAAGCGGATTTCTTTTTCGTTCGCGTCGAGATCGGAATAGGCGAATGTTGTGTAGGACAGCCCGTGCCCGAACGGGAAGAGAACCGGGATATCCGCCTTGTCGTAATAGCGGTATCCCACATAGACGCTTTCCCGGTATTCCGCGTTTCGTCCGATCGCGGGGAAATACCGGCGGGACGGCACGTCGTCATACCGCAGCGGCATCGTTTCCGACAATTTTCCGGACGGATTTACCTTGCCGGCAATCACATCGGACAGGGCGCAGGCGCCCGCCTGACCCGGGAGGTAACAATGGACGATGGCTTTTGCACGATTTGCCCAAGGCAATTCCACCGGGCTGCCGGCGCTCAGAATCACCGCCACGTTTGGGTTTGCCGCCTCAACCGCGCCGAACAGGGCCGTTTGATTGTCCGGCAGCCGCAGGTGCGCGCGATCTTTTCCCTCTCCTTCGTCGGTTTCATCCAATCCGAGAAACAGCAGGACGACGTCCGCGCGTCCTGCCAATGCAACAGCGCGTTCCTGCATCGTTTCGTTTTCGGCGCCGTTGCGCATAAATCCCGCCTCCGTACCCACGGGGATCCATGGGACGGCGTCGAAGCAATCCGTGAAAAAATCCAGTTTTGTGGGATTGACCAAGCTGGAACCCGCCCCTTGGTACCGCGGCTTCAAAGCGAAATCCCCGATGACCGCAACGCGGGTTCCCTGCGCCAAAGGCAAAAGAGAGCCCTCGTTTTTCAGCAGTACGATGCTTTCGGCCGCCGCCCGCCTCGCCAAGGCGTGGTGCGCTTCTTCGTCGAAGCTGTCCGGCGGGCCGGAAACCGCCGGCTGCGTCGCGGAGATCAAATGCAAAAGCTCCCGCACCCGCCGGTTTATGATCTCCTCGGGAACCGTCCCATCCTCCGCCGCTTTGATCAATTGCCGCGCCGAATCCAAGCCGGGGGACGGCATCTCCAAGGTCGAGCCGCAAAGCACGCCCTTGACATGATCGTTGGATCCGCCCCAATCCGTGATCACGGAACCTTGAAATCCCCATTCGTTTCTCAGGATGTCCCGCAGCAGGTGAGGGTTCTCGTTCGCGTATTCGCCGTTCACTTCGTTGTAGCTCGACATGAGAGCCGCAGGCCGCGCTTCCTTGACGACGATTTCAAACGCGGTCAGATAAATTTCCCGTAGCGTCCGTTCATCCAAGACGCTGTTTGAAGACATGCGCCGCAATTCCTGGCTGTTGGCGGCGTAATGTTTGGGACAGGCGGCGACGCCGTTTTGTTGGATCCCGGAGACATAGGCGGCGGCCATCTTGCCGGACAGGTACGGGTCCTCGGAAAAATATTCAAAATTGCGGCCGCACAGGGGATTGCGCTTGATGTTGAGACCGGGGCCCAAGAGGACATTGACCCCCTGCGCCGCCGCTTCCCTGCCTATGGCTTTCCCGATTTCCTCCGCCAAATCCGTGTCCCAGCTGTTCGCGACGGTCGCGACAGTGGGAAAGCAGGTCGCTTTTTCGGAGGGATTCAGTCCCAAATGATCGGCGGAGCCCGTCTGCCTGCGCAGCCCGTGCGGGCCGTCGGCAAGCCGGGCGGACGGTATCCCGCGCTGCGGAAAATCCCAGGTCTGCCAGATGTTTTTCCCCGAAAGAATGACGCATTTTTCCTTCAAGGTCATGTTTTTGACGATCGACTCCACATCCATTTTGCGATAGCCCCCATTGCTTTTCCGCGGTACGCTTTCCACTATTCCTTGCTTTTACAATCTTTGCTTTTACAATCTTTGCTCTTAAAAGTAAATCCGACCAAAAATACAAGCGCCGCAAGCGCGAACATCACAATTGTCGCGACAAACGTGTTTGAAAAAGAAAAAACATCGATTTTTCTTATGACGGCCGCCATATAGTTTGCGTTCACCGCAAGAAACAGAAAAATGCAAATGATATACGCGACCGCCGGGATTGCTTCCAATGTGTTTATCCTTTTGACCGAGAAGACGACGTTTGCCAAAATTCCGCCGGAAGCGAAGATGATCATTGCGGCAGAATACTCATCCGTAAAGCCGGCAATGACGCCTTTCGTTAAGTATAACACAAATCCCGCAACGGCCAACGCCAAGGCGACGACACTGCAAAAGAATTTTTTTGGATTGCTGCGTATGCTGTTTCCGATTGTTTTCATGGGCCACCTCCAAATCAATTGCCGAACCAACGGAAAGGTTGCGGTTTCTCACCTTTTGTATTTTTCCGGATGCCTTTTTTCATCCCGCTGACGGAAAAGAACCAGGGCAACCGCCGCCAAACAAATCACGCCGACAATGACGTCCGCCGTGATCAAGCTGACTTTCCAGGGGGAAATGTCATAATAGGCATAGGCGCCCGGCGGGACATTGTTGTAGGCGTTGCTGTTCACGACGACATATGCGATGTTGTGAACGGCGTTCCGTGCGCACCATTTTGCCGTAGGCGTTGAAAGATCAAGCTCGGCGGCTTCCATTGCCATCCATATGTCATTGCCGATGCGATACCCGACGTCCGTGCTTTTGTACGGTCCCCATGTGAAATCCGTCAGCGCCATGCCGACAAACCCCCATTCGCCCCGCAGGAGTGTCGTAAGCAATGTATAACTGTTCGTGGGGGATTCCGCTCCGACAAAATTCATCGACGTCATGATCCCCCGGCAGGCCTTCACTTCTTTCTCCGCAATTTCGCCGAGCCCGCTGTCGTAATATTTTTCCGTGCCTTTCGCGTTTTTCACGCAGAGCTCAAACGCTTTCAGATACAGTTGGCGGAACGTCTGCTCATCGACCCAGATTGCCACGGCATCACGGTTTTCATCCGTTTCGTTCAAGACGAAATGCTTCAGATATGTCGTCAGACCGCCGTTTGTGAACGCTCCCGACACGACGGCGCTTGCGATGTGTCCCGTAAGCAAGGGATCTTCCGAATAATATTCAAAGGATCTGCCGCTGTAGGGCGTGCGGTGCAGGTTCAGGCCGGGGGCGTACCAACCGCTCAAATTGTTCGTCAGGGATTCCGCGCCCACCATCGCGCCCATTGCCTCCATCAGTTCGCGGTTCCAGGTTGCGGCCTGAACGCTGCCGCACGGATATCCGCAAGCCGTGACAGGATTGCTTGTCGTCCCCATCATGGCTGCCAATTCGTTGTTTCCGCCCCAGGTCGCCGTCAGTCCCACCGTTCCGTCGTGATCGGAGGTTTCCACTTTTCCGATGGATTCCACCGCTGCGGTTTGATAAAGACCGTGCGTGAGCAATTCGGGAATATCCTTCGATTCATAATCCAAATTGTCCAAGAGGACGTCCCACACCGGATCGTCGTATTCCAATCCGCGCAACGAACTCAGCTGAAGACCGTTCTTCGCGTCGGCGGCAGGATTTTCGTCATGCCAGAGGATGCTTCCCTCCACTTCGCCCAACAGGGGATCCGTTTTGTAGTCAAACTTTTGAATA
>JAISML010000239.1 GCA_031276775.1 Eubacteriales Family XIII. Incertae Sedis bacterium
CTTCGTCACCGGCAGCACGGCCGCTTTGAACGGCGCAAGCGCCGGATGAAAACGCAGGACGGTGCGGACGTCGTCCGTACTTTTATCGTCGTTCAATGCCTCCTCCTCGTATGCGTTCACGAGGAAAGCCAACGCGACGCGATCGGCGCCCAACGAAGGTTCAATGCAATAGGGAACGTACTTTTCATTTGTTTCGGGATCCCTGTAGGACAAATCCTGGCCGGAATGCTCCATGTGGCTGCGCAGATCGAAGTCCGTCCGATCCGCGATTCCCCAAAGCTCTCCCCAACCGAAAGGAAAGAGGAATTCGATGTCGGCGGTCGCCTTGCTGTAGTGTGACAGTTCCTCCGCGCCGTGATCCCGAAAACGGACGCGTTCCTCCTTCATGCCCAACGCGCGGAGAAAATCCGCGCAATAGCGTTTCCAGTAGTCAAACCACTCCAAATCGCTGCCCGGCGCGCAAAAGAATTCCAATTCCATCTGCTCGAATTCCCTGGTCCGGAATATGAAGTTGCCCGGCGTAATCTCGTTCCGAAACGATTTCCCGATCTGTGCGATCCCGAAAGGTATTTTCCTGCGGGAAGTCCGCTGTACATTTTTGAAATTCACAAATATGCCCTGCGCGGTTTCCGGGCGCAGATATATTTCATTTTGGGAATCCTCGGTGACGCCGGCATGTGTGCGAAACATGAGGTTGAACCGGCGGATCCCCGTAAAGTCACTTTCCCCGCATTCGGGACACGCAACCCGGTGTTCCCGAATAAACGTCTCCATTCTGTCGTTGGACCAAGCGTCGACGGAGGGATCGCCCACGAACCCGCCGCCGTCAGCGACAAACCGATCAATCAACTGATCCGCGCGAAATCTGGCTTTGCACGATCTGCAGTCGATGAGCGGATCGGCAAACCCGCCGATGTGCCCGGAAGCCGCCCAAACTTCTCTGTTCATGAGAATGGCGGAGTCCAGACCCACGTTGTGGGGCGATTCCCGGACGAATTTGCGCCACCACGCCCGCTTGATGTTATTCTTCAGTTCCACGCCCAACGGACCGTAATCCCAACTGTTGGCAAGACCGCCGTAGATGTCGGAACCGGGGTAGACAAAGCCCCTGTTCTTGGACAGCGCGACGATCTTGTCCATGGTTACGCCCGCTTGCTCTGTTTCTTCTTTCTCCGTACGTATCATGCAAAAACGCTTACCCTTTCAATTTTTGTCCGCGCCTTCGGCGTTTGCGTCGCCGCCTCCGGCATTCCAAGCCCCTGCGGAAGATTCCTGCGCGTCGCCCGCATCGCGCTGCCCCGCGTCTGCGGTCTCCGCAGACGCGTCCTCGGCACGCTCAACGCGTTTCTTTGCTTCTTCCCACATCTCATCCACCGTGTCTTTAAAATCCTCCGCCCTGACGCGCGCGCCTCTTTTCGATCTGCCGATGGCGTCTTTGGTCTTGTTTTTGACATTGCTGTACATCGCGGAACCTTTCTCCTTGATGGTGTCCGCGATATCGCTGCCTTTCTCCACGACGTCGCCAAAACGATCCCCCGCCTTTTCGCTGACATCGACAACGCTTCCGTCATCTTTGACCAATTCAACCTTGCATTTTGTCCCAAATGCGGCGATTGCGCCGATTATGGCGGCCCACGGCGCGAGTACCGTACCGACGATCCCGATGTTCACGGGAAGGTTCAGCACCACTTCGCCGTCTTTTTCTATCCTGATTTTCGAAACATTTCCCTTTTTTACCGCTTCCTTGATTCTGTCGAGCAATTGCGCCGCCTGATCGCCCATCTTGTCGGCGCCGGACATGTTGATGGTTTCCTCGATGGCGATGATGGCGTCAACGACGTTTCCGTCCGCCGCCTCGAGCGCGTCTTTCGCTTCCTTGTAGCTGACCCCGGTTCTGTCCTTTACCAGTTCCACCTTTTCCAAAGTGATTTCCATTTTCATCCCTCCTTTGTCCCGTTTCGCCGCATTGTGCGGAGAAAAACACGCGTTAACTTAGTGCGACCGACCCACCTGCCCTCTCATCGGACACGCGGCGAACGATCCTCCATGAACGGTACTCTAATGATCGTACGCAACGCTCTTCAACGGACCGACATCCAAATGTTGTTCGGCATACTGTATGATGAGCCGCAGGAGCCGGGCGCTTTTGTCCTCATCCAACATCAGTCTTTCCATTCGTTCCGGCGGATTCTCCATCAGATAAACCAATATGTTCACTATATCAAACCCAAGTCCGGAAAGCAACTCATCGTGCCGAAAATTTTCCGCTTCCGGGAATACGCCGGACAATTGCAACACCTTGACCAGATAAACCAAAGAGATGGTGTCGAAACCGCGTTTCCGCTTTCCGAGCAAATCGAGACAGGTGAGCAAAAGCGCATAGACGTCGGGCGCGGGTACTTCCTCGGGCAGGAACTTTCCCGTAAATTCCAAGAGCAACGAGGCGTTTAAAAATTTTCCGTAGTTCTCCCCGAAGTTGTAATAGGATTGAATGGTTTCCGCGCTTGTGATATTCACATAACCCCTGCCTGACGCAAGTTGATACCTGCCGCGCGTGAACGGCCGCACGGCCAAAGCGGATTTGCTTTTGCTCCTTTCCGAGATGGACGTCCCGGCGCCGATCTTCCCGTACGCGTCCGAAAACAGCAGAAGCAAACGTCTCCCTTTCAACGCTTTCGTCTGGCGGATCACGATGCCCTCGCACTCACCGCAGATCATGTCCGCACCGCCCGTTTTGCGCTTCCCGGAATCGGCCGCCCGCATTCCCCGCTCCTGCCGTCATTCCTTGTACCCCAACACGTTCAGCATGTGATCGCTGTCCCGCCAACGATCTTTCACTTTGACCCACAGCTCCAAAAATACTTTCGTCCCAAGCAGGGCTTCCAATTCGAGGCGGGCGCTCTTGCCGACGCCTTTCAGCTTCTTGCCGTCCTTGCCAATGATGATGCTTTTGTGGGATTTCTTTTCGGTGTAGATCAATGCCGATATCCCGGTCAGCTTGGATCCCTCTTCGTATTTTTCGATCTCCACCGCCACCCCGTGCGGCACCTCGTCATCCAAATACATCAGCAGTTTTTCCCGAATGATCTCGCAGGCGATGAACCGTTCGGGATGATCCGTCACCATATCCGCCGGGAAATATTGCGGTCCTTCTTTCATACGGCGCTTCAGCGCTTCGCGCACTGCGGGAACATTCCCGCCGCTTATGGCGCATGTGCCGATCAGTTCCTCGAACAGTCCCGTCTTTTCGTATGCTTCGTAAGTGTGCCTGAACCTGTCGGGATCCATCCTGTCCATCTTGTTGATGATGAGCAATTTGGGCGTATCGACATGCGCCAACTTTTCCGCGATGAAACTGTCCCCGCCTTTGTCCGCGTACATCTCATCGACGAGAAAGAGGATGACGTCCACCTCGTTCAGCGTACCCATCGCCGTCCGCGTCATGTATTCCCCCAGTTTGTTTCTCGGTCGGGCAATGCCGGGCGTGTCGAGGAAGACGATCTGCCATCCGCCGTTCTCGCCCATCTCGCTGTAAATACCTCTGATGCGGTTGCGCGTCGTCTGGGGCTTGTCCGTGGCGATGGCGATCTTTTCCCCGATCAACGCGTTCAAGAGTGTCGATTTCCCCACGTTGGGGCGTCCGACAATGGCGACAAAGCCGGATCGGATCCCATGTTCATTCTTCTTCATCCGCAACCTCCCCAACCGTTTGAACCGGCCTTCCTCTTTCCTTCCATTCCGGGCCGTGCGGCCCAACGTCCCCGGCCGTCCGGACTGCCGCGCGTTTTCCCGCATTGCCGTCGGCCGCGCATATCGCCGCCCCGGATGCCGCAATGTTTCCGACGGCGGCAAGCGCCGCTTTCTCCGCCGTTCTCATGCGCCGCTTCCGATCCGCGGTTTCGTGATCGTACCCCAAGAGATGAAACATACTGTGTACGAACAGGTAGAGACTTTCACGCTCGGAACTGTGACCGTATTTCCGTGCCTGCGCAGCCGCCCGCGCCGGACAGATCACGATGTCGCCCATTGACACCCGGGCGCCGCGCAGCCCCCTGATCGAATTTCTCAGCGCATCGGCGTCGGGATATTGGGGGAAAGAAAGCACATCGGTGACGCGATCAATCCCCCGGTACCGCTTGTTCAATGCCCGCATCTCGGTCTCATCCACGAATGACACGCTCACCTCGATCGGGTCTCCGGCGACGGCGACTTGCGCCAATACCGCTTCGCCCGCCCGAAACAGCAGGTTTCGAAGGCGTCTCCCGGGCGGACGCTCCCCGTCCCAAACGATATTCACGGTCCGCCCGCCCTGTTCCCGGTTTGCCGCGCGGATTTCTTCCCTGCGGTTCGCCGCTCATATTGTTCATACGCGCCGATAATTTTCCTGACGAGGGAATGGCGCACGACATCGCCGTCCTGCAGATAACAGAATTCTATGTCTTTCACCTTCTCCAAAACCTTGGCGGCGTGTACGAGTCCCGAGGTTTTTCCCTCCGGCAGATCGATCTGCGTAATGTCTCCTGTCACAACCACCCTGGATCCGAACCCCATGCGCGTGAGGAACATCTTCATCTGCTCCTTCGTGGTGTTCTGCGCCTCATCGAGAATGATAAACGCATTGTCCAAGGTACGGCCGCGCATGTAGGCCAACGGGACGACTTCGATGGTCTCCTTTTCCTTGAGCCGGAGGGTGGTATCCCGGCCCATGATCTCATAAAGGGCGTCATAGAGCGGACGCAGATAGGGATCGACTTTCTCCTGCAGATCCCCCGGCAGGAATCCCAACCGCTCTCCGGCCTCCACGGCGGGACGCGCCAAGATGATTTTTTCGGCGTCCTTGTTCTTGAACGCGCGTACCGCCGACGCGACGGCCAGATATGTCTTTCCCGTCCCCGCGGGACCGATTCCGAACACGACCTCCCGGCCCCTGATCGCTTTCACATACGCCGCCTGACCCAGCGTCTTGGCCTTGATGGGCTTTCCTTTGTGGGTGAACGCGATGATGTCCCTGTCGATGTCGCTATCCCCGTATGAAACGCCGCTCTCATGAAGACCGATCACGTATTCGATCTTCTGTTTGTCCAATCTGTCACCGCGTTCGACGATCCGTAGGAGATCTGAGATCACCTGTCCTGCGTTTTTTGCGCCCTTGCCGGTCACGATCAGTTCGTCGCTTCTCAAAACGCATCCCACGCCCAAGGCGTCTTCTAGAATTTTCAGATTGCCGTCCATGCTGCCGAACAGCGCCCTCGCGTCCCCGTCCCCGCCGATCCGTATTCTGACCTCGTCCGCCGCTTCCAAACTTTCCCCTTTCCTTTCAAATACGGTGGTTCCTCAAAGGTTGGCGGCAGCCAAATGGATCGTTTCGCCGCCCGCCGTTCCGCCCGTTTCCCCAAACAAACGTTGCGAAAGCAAAACACGACCCGCGTTTGAAACGCGGGCCGAATATAAGTCATATCCCATGATGCTCATCGGCGCACCGAAATTCAATGAAACGCCTACCTAATACTTCCGAGCTTTTTTTCTCGCAGCTTCGGATTTCTTCTTTCTCTTGACGCTCGGCTTTTCGTAATGCTCTCTCTTGCGCAATTCGGACATAACGCCGTCTCTCGCACAAGAACGCTTGAAACGCTTCAGGGCGCTCTCAAGGCTTTCGTTTTCCCTGACTATTACCTGTGCCAACTTTGTCACCTCCTCCTTGCCTGTCTTTTCCCCGCATCCTGCGCGAGTCCCCCGCAATCAATCCTTCACTGTCCTTTTTCGCATCCTGCGCGGATTCCGCGTTCGTTCCCCGGTCACGCGCATTCATGCGCGTTCTTTCCCCGCTCTTGCATTATACACAACCCCGCGCGAAAATTCAAGGTTTTTCTCAACCCGGGGGCCAAAGCATTTTTCGCTTCCCGAGCAGATGAAAGTGCAGGTGCCCCACTGTCTGATATCCGTCCTCCCCGCAATTGGCCACCAAGCGGTAACCGTTGTCAAGCCCGAGCAGTTCGGCGATCGCACGGACTTTCGCGATCAGATGGCCGAACAACGCCTTGTCCTCATCGGATTCATCGATGTCGTCGAGGGATTTGCAATGCTTTTTCGGTATGATGAGAACGTGTACGGGCGCCTGCGGCTGCAGATCGCGAAAACACAGAATTTTCTCGTCCTCGTATACGATATCGGAGGGGATCTCCCCATTCACGATCCCGCAAAAGACACAGTCCGACATGGCAAACTCCTTTCAACTTACGATTCCCCGGCAGCCGTCAAACGGTTCTCACGTCCGCCGGCGCTTCGGCTGTACCAAATATTCATCCAACTTTTCCAGCAATTTTTGCAGATCGATGGGCTTTCCGATGTGATCGTCCATGCCCGTGTTCAAATATTCTTCGATGTCCTCGCGGAACACGTTGGCGGTCATGGCGATGATGGGAATGGTTTTGGCCTTTGCGTCCGGAAGCGCGCGAATCCGCTTCGTCGCCTCGGATCCGCTCATTTCCGGCATTTGGATGTCCATGAGGATCAGATCGTATCTGTCCGGCGCCGCCCTGAACATTTCGACCGCTTCCCTGCCGTTGTCGGCACAGTCGATCGTCAGACCGAACGGTTCCATCAGACTCAGGACAATCTCCTTGTTGATGTCGATGTCCTCGGCAAGCAAAAGCGTAAAGCCCCGCAACCTTTCCGGGGGATTATGTCCGTCATCGCCTTTGACCCGCACGGCGGTCAGATCCCCGGGCGATTCCTCCGCATTGGCTGACGCGCCCGTCTGCGACGTCGAACCTGTTCCGGGCTCCCGGACTTCCGCGTTGAATGTGAACGAAAAGACCGAACCCTTGCCGATTTCGGATTCCAACCATATCTTGCCGCCCATCATCTCAACGATGCTCTTGGAGATGGACAAACCCAGACCGGTGCCCCCGAATTTGCGCGCAATGCCGCTGTCCGCCTGTTGAAAGGAATGGAACAACACCCCTTGCTGTTCCTCGCTGACGCCGATACCGGAATCTTTCACACGCACAAGGATCGTGCAGACGTCGCCCTGCCGATCCGCAAGTTCCGCGCAGATGCCGATCTTTCCGTTTTCCGGCGTAAATTTGACGGCGTTGGACATCAAATTGGAGACCACCTGCGTCAGATGCTGATCGTCCGCATAAAGCGCGTCCGGTATGCGCCCGTCAATGTCAACCGTCAGCAACTGGGCTTTCTCTTTCATGCGAAAGATGTTGACCGTCTTGACTTTTTCGATCATATCGCGGAAATCGAACTCGACGGGCGACAATTCGAGTTTGCCTTCTTCGATCTTGGAAATGTCGAGAATGTCGTTGATGACGCCGAGCAAATGATTGGATGCGTCCTCGATCTTCGCAAGGCAGTAATCTTTTTTCTCCACGTCGTTCGCAGTCTTGGCGATCATGGTCATACCGATGATCGCGTTCATGGGCGTACGCATTTCATGGCTCATATTGGACAGAAACACGCCTTTTGCCTTGGAAGCCTCGTCCGCTTTCCGCTTCGCGTTGTCCGCCATCCGCTGCGAGTTCGTGTATTCCCGTATCATGTACCGTATGGAGATTCCGACCAGCAGGCTGGATATGAAAAAGGATGAAGCGACGTCGAAATAAACCATGCTTTCCCGTTTGATCGGCGTGACGAGTTCCGGCCGAAAAAAACTCAGCACGATGCAACCGATGCACACGAGCAGATAAACGGCAAGCATGACGCAAAAATACCGCTGTTTGAGCAAAATGCTGATGGCCACCGTGCCGAGCAGCAGATACGCCAACATGCCGCTGTCGATTCCCCCTCCGGTAAAAAACACAAACGGAAATCCGATGCAGCAGAACACGATGATCGCAATAATGCCGCCAATCTGATAATTCCCCTTTCGATTGGCGACAAACAGCACCAGCAACACCACAAGCGGCAAAAGCAACGTCAAAAGAATCGCATTGAGGGACGACATTTGGATCAAAGTGAAGACAAACCCCGCAAAACCGCCCACAAATGACAAAGTAAGAACGCCGTTGAACAGTCTCCCTTCAAGCGCCGTTTCATTTGAAATCAGATATTTGTAAGCAATGTCCCGTATTCTTTT
>JAISML010000243.1 GCA_031276775.1 Eubacteriales Family XIII. Incertae Sedis bacterium
GCGGCACACGTAAGGATCGGTTGGGAAATGATTCAGCAGTTCGGCGACCTTTAAGATGTATTTGTCGCCCTCCGCATGACCGAACACGTCATTGACGTATTTTAACCGATCCATGTCGATGAAACAAATCACAAAACTGAGTCGTTGCTTGACCCATTCGTTCAGGAGTTTCATGCCAAAATGCCGGTTGTAAACCCCTGTGAGCATATCTTTGTAAGCCACATTCTCCAATTCCTGAATCTGGGCTTTCTCGGCGCTGATGTCCGTGAGAACGCAGGCGACGGCGTTGTGCTCATACCAACGGATTGGATAGAGTTTGACCGAAAAATACCGTAGGGCAACATCGCTGATGAGCGGGAATTCCTCCTCTTTGCATTCAACGTCGTCGTCCATCCCCTGCGCAAAATCAAACAATATGCCATAAAGCTGGGTTTCAAAAATATCATCGCCGGCCAATTCGTTTTGCACGGGATGATTGGCGAACAAATGCTCGCCCGTTTCCCGATCGATCATCACGATCCATTCCGACATGTTGCCGGTGATCGCCTCGAACAGGCTGTTGCTCCGCGCCAGATCCTGCGTCTTCTTTTTGATGATCTCCATTTCCCGGTATTGGCTTTCCTGCCGTTCTTTCAGTTGCGCGATCATGGTATTGAACGCTTCGGAAAAATCGCCCATGAAATCGATCTTCTGATTGTAATTCCCCATGGCAACCTGTTGCGTCTGCCAAGTCAGATGCTTGAGCGTGGCATGCAAAGCTTTCAGATTGGAGGCGAGTTCATTGTCCGGTCCCGGCAGTTCCCCGGACAGATCGCCGCGTGACAGGCAACGCGCCAAATCCCGCACTTCACGCAGCATGGAGGCAAAAACAAGCAACCCCTCGCCCAATTCCCTGAAATCGTCGGGAAGCGAGGCAACGTCAAGACGGGCGCGATTGGGATAGTACAATACATCACGCAAAAAATCAAACAGTTTTTGGGCGACAGGATTGGGTGAAATGTTGCACCAACCTTTCTATGTTATTGCGTCACCCGGCTTTCTACATCACCGTGCCGGTAAACCGGCAAACCCTGTCCCCATTGGCCCAGCAATCGATCTCACGCACATCGTACGTCTTGCCCGTATAAGATTTGAGTATGCCGGCGATGAAGCCTTCGTCGTAATTGCATACTGTTTCGTTGGTGATGGGCAGACCGCTGCAATCCAAATCCTGCCCGACCGTGAGCACGATATTGCCCGTATCGGGATCGAAAGCTTCCATGCGCAATATGCCGATCTTCAGTTCCTGCAATGAATTTTGAAGGTTCGCGAGAAACTCGTTGAATTCAACGGTGAGATCCAAGGTGTTTTGGGCAAATTCGGTGCCGGCAAGGAACCCGGCTTTGCGAAAATACTCATTCGCTTTGTCGGCGCCGAAATCTTTGGTAAGCACGTCCAACATGGTATATTGCATCAGCCTGTATACCAAAACAGGCATCTCCTCACCCAAATCGCCGCGTCCCTCCTTGATATCGCCGAGGTTCTGCCACGAAAAATCGTGCAAAGTCGCATCGCGTTTAAAAACATTCATTGTCCTTGCCTCCTATCGATCCGGCATGAAAACCGGTTCATCCCTATGCCCGGCAGTCCCGTTCCGCTTGCCGGTTATCTAATCCAATTATAGAACCTGTGTTGCGCCTTGTCAACGAAAAGACGGATTTACCGCACGGGGCAAACCCCGCCTTCGCAACCCTCGTCGCCGATGTCGTAATCCACTTCATCTTTTTCATACTTGGATATCAGGGAAGGGATGAAAGGCTTCATATCCGCCGCGCGGCGCTCGTATTCCTCCCGCGGAATTTCCTCGAAAGGCAACAACTCATAGAAGCTGTCGTCATAGGAGAGGAAGGAGAGCGCGACCACATCGTCCCAATTGTCCCAGACCCATTGTTCCACACCCGCCCATTCATCGTCGCGCACATGCACGGTGATGCTGCAATTGTGTTCCACATATTGTTCCATAAACAACTTATATATCTCAAGCTGCTCGATCGCGGACACATCGCCTTTACTTTTCCCGATCGGCGCTTTGACGGGGAACTCGACCACTTTCGTCATCGCGTTTTCCGGCGTTTGCCCCACTTCCGGAAACACGGGATATTCCAATTCCTCGCAAACCTTGACCAGCGGATCGTCTGCGGAGACGCGGACGCGGCGGACAAAATACGGCGCGTGCGAAAAATGGACGCCGCTGGAAACGACGGGCAAAAGGCTGAGCGTACCCTCCGGCTTGATGGTTGTGACCAAAAGCGGTTCGTTCATGCAAAGTTCCGCAGCGTATTCCCGCGCAGCCGTCACGGCCGTCTCCCTGAGGTCGCGCAACAACGTTTTCTGCTCTTCCAAATTGAGATGTGTGGCGTTGACCATATCCTGCCATCCCGTCAGCGAACATCCCAGCAACCGATCGCGTTGCTGTACGGCATTCCATTCCGGGATTTCAAGCTCCGTACACGTCATGCGGTAGCCGGCGCGCGCCGAAAGACGCTGGGCTTTCAGCAAACCTTCCCTGTCGAGCGCGCCGTCGGCCGTCACAAACCCCATGACGTTGACCGTCGTCAGATTGCACAGACCTTTGCTGTCCAAGAGTATCTCGGCGCAGGGATTGACGCCGTTGAAATTCGGGCGTCGTTTCCGACCCGCCGCCTCGTTCACCCAGCCCGGCTCCCCTGAATATCGCATCTGCCTCAGGTGCAGATTCAACCTTTCACGGGTTGGCTTGTCAGTGTAGTAAATGGAGTTGTTGCTCATCTGGCGATGTGCGATATCCGTGTCGATGACCCATTTCTCGTCCTCTTTTTTATACAACTCCCCCTTGGCTTTGATGCTGTCGGCGTCGTCCTGATCGAGCAGAACGATCTCGGCCGTGCGCCGTACGCCGCCGACCACGACATTCTCTCCTATGATGTTCGCGATGTCCAAACAGTCTATGGGCAAAAGCCGCGCCCTGCCCGCGCCGGAGCGAACCGCGACCTTGTCGATCACGCGCCCGATCTTCAGAAACATGTTCTTCATACTTTGATGCCCGCTGGCGGTGCCGCCAAACGTGCGAAGTTTTTCACCCTTGGAGCGCACGTGATCGTAATTGAAGAGGATGGTCTTGATCTTGCGGAATTCGGCGCTGTACAAAATCCGCATGAAGTAATCCATGGACTGCACCCAACCCTCCTTGCTGTCCCCGATGGTGATCTTGACGGTATCGTTGTGCGTAAACTCCAAGGCTGTGCTGTCCTGCCGGAGCGTTTTGAGCATCGGCGTATAGGACTCGTGAATGATCTCCAAATCGGTGCGGATCGTCGGCAATTTCGCGACGTCGGATTTTAGAATCCGCAGCCCCACGCCGGAACCCACCATGAGCAGATAGAAGATGTCACGGAACGAGGCAAAGCTGTCCACCACCTGAAAAGAGCAATTGAAATTGGCCATGGGATAATATTTGGCCACATCCGTTCCCCCGACCCAAAACGTGCGTCCCGAAAGAAATTGCTTCAATTCAAAGACATTTTTGTAAAGCTGTTCCGCCTCCTCTTTCGACGTCGGAATCAGCCCGCAGTTGTATTCCACGGAACGCCGCACCGTTTCCCACCAATACTCCCGCCGCTGTTCCTCCGGGATCCAGCGGGAATAGGTACGGTAATAGACGAAACTGCCCAACTGGTTCATGGGGGACGGCATGTGCTTGTAACCGCTCACGAATTCGTCGCTGATCACCCTGCCGTCCCGGCGTTTGCGCGCATCCCTCGTCTTGTCCCGTTCATACCGGTAAATGATGAATTTCTTCGCGACGGATTTGCGATCGCTCTCCATCAGGAAATCTTCGACCAGATCCTGAATGTCTTCCACGTTCACATCCCTGACGCTCTGCTCCACCTGTCGTTCGATTTCCCGCACGATATCGACGGCCAATTGCGCGTCCACGCCCTCCGTCGTTTCCAACATGGCATTTTCGATCGCTGTCCGTATCTTTTTGCCGTTGAACGCAACGAGCGTTCCATCCCGCTTCACAACTTTTGTCATCTGCCTCACCTTTCCGTCGACCGTGTCCCGTATGCCATCCCCTCACATTGTTGCGACGCCGCTCAAACGCCGCATTTTTGATCGCGCGCGATCTGCGTTGCAACCGCGCGCCGCTTTCGCCGAAGCCCGGTTGGCGGCGCCGTATACGCGCCGCGCGCTTTCGATCGCCCATGTTTTCCATAGTTTTCCACAATTTATTGTGTGTTTGTGAGGAATGCCACCATTATATAGTAGCTCGCGCAAGGAATCAAGACCCGGC
>JAISML010000265.1 GCA_031276775.1 Eubacteriales Family XIII. Incertae Sedis bacterium
TCCTCATGTTCGCCACGGGCTTTACGATGAACATGTTGTCCCTGAGCGGTTTGGCGGTCGGCATCGGCATGCTCGTGGACGATTCCATCGTCGTCATGGAAAACATATTCCGCCACCGGAACGAAGGGCGCAAGGCTGCGGAAGCTTCGATCATAGGGACGCGGGAAGTCACCCTTCCCGTGTTTACCGCCACCATGACGAAGATCGCCGTTTTCCTTCCCATCGTATTCGTGCAGGGCATCGCCGCCACCGTGTTCAAGGAATTTTCATTCACCATCAGTTTTGCGCTGATCTGTTCCCTTCTCGTCGCCTTGACCGTGATTCCCATGCTGTGTTCCCGGTTGCTGAAGATCGGGGACATAGGCGAACAGGAATCGCCGAGATTGGCCGGCGCCGGAACGGGAAGCGCTTTCGCCCCGGCGCGGAGCGAAGAGAAAAGCCGGAATCCCTTGGCGCTGTTCGGCCGGCTCGTAAACAGGCTGATCCGCTATTACACGCGCGTCATTCGCTTTGCGCTCGGCCACAGAAAGACGGTTGTAAGCCTTTCCCTTGCGCTTCTGATTACCTCCGCGCTGCTCATCACCGCCGTCGGCGGCGAACTGTTGCCGGCCGGCGATGAGGGTTCTTTGGAGATATCCGCAAACGTCCCCTACGGCACCTCCGTCGAGAAGACGGATGAGATACTTTCGGAGATCGAGGATTATGTGGCGCACAACGTCGAAGGCGTCGAAAATTACGCCCTCTCCATCGGTAACACAGGTCTTTTCAGTTTGGGCGCTTCCGGCGGGGGAAGCGTATCGGTCAATTTGGTCGACAAGCGCGAACGGGAGCATTCCACGGATGAGATCGCGGCGCGGATTGCGAAAGATCTCTCCTACATCGCGGGCGCGCAGATCGATGTGAATGTCAGCAATCAGATGAGCATGTCCATGGGCGGCAGTCCCGTATCCATTGCGATCTCGGGGGATGATTTTGCCGTTATGGAACGCCTGTCCGATGATTTTGCCGGGATCGTCAAGGACGTTGACGGGACGATCAACGTAAAGGGGAGCCTCGAGGAAGGCAGTCCCGAGGTGCAGGTCACGCCCGATCGGCGGATCGCTTCCGCTTACGGCATATCGACGTACCAACTCGCTCAGACGCTGAATGCCGCGCTTTCCGGCGTTCGTTCCACCGGTCTCCACGCGGACGGCAGGGAAACCCGGATCGTCATCGCGCTGAACGGCGCCTACGGCGAATCCATCGAAAACATGAAGCAGATATCGATCCTTTCCCCTACGGGACAACTCGTAAAGGTCGGCGACGTCGCAGAGGTGAAACCGGCGAATTCGCCCGCGCAGATCGAGCGGAACAATCAGGTGCGCACGGTGCATGTCACGGCGGATCTGAACGGCCGCGATCTGCAGTCGGTCACGCAGGAGATCGAAACAAAATTGGATGCCTACGACATGCCGGATGGGTATGCGTACAGCATCGGCGGGGAAGCCGAAGAGATGCAGCAGTCTTTCGCCGATCTCGGCTATGCGCTGTTGCTGTCCCTGCTCATCATCTACATGATACTCGCATCCCTCTTTGAATCCTTGATACAGCCGTTCATCATCATGCTCGCGATACCGTTCGCGTTGACCGGCGCTTTCCTCGGGCTGTTTCTGACGGGTACGCCTCTTTCCCTCGTGGCGTTCATCGGGATCATCATGCTCAGCGGGATCGTGGTGAACAATTCCATCCTGCTCATCGATTTCATCAATCAGAACCGATCGATCTGCGCCACAAGGGATGAGGCGATCATCAACGCCGGCAGGTTCCGGTTCCGACCCATCCTCATGACGGCGCTGACGACCTGCCTCGGACTCCTTCCCCTGGCTCTCGGACTCGGTTCCGGCGGCGAACTCATCACGCCCATGGGCATTACCGTCATCGGAGGCCTGCTGTTCTCCACGGTCATCACCTTGGTTCTGATTCCGGTCATCTATTCCATCATAGACGACTTCAGAGAAAAGAACCGCGCGAAGAGGGAAGCGCGGAGGACGGCAAAACGTTTGGCGGTCGGGCAAATTGAAAGATGAAGGAAACCCGGCAATACAAGAGAGAACGGATTTTGGAGGCGGCTTTCCGGATTTTCATCGAGCAGGGCTACGCCCGGGCGAAGATGTCCGCGATCGCGAAGCGCGCGGGCTTCGGCAAGAGTACCCTCTATGATTATTTTGAGAGCAAGGATGAAATATTTGAGGAAATCCTTCAAACGAAGTTGGTCGATCCGTACTTTGCCCTGTCCTCCGTCGTCGAGACGCAGGCATCCGCCGCAGAGCGGTTGCGCGCATTTCTGACTGCGGAGATTGAATGGTTCTTGGAATACAACCGGGACGGGGGACTCCTGCCCACCGTCATGACGAATCCGGAATTTATCGTCAGTCCCATCTTGCGAAAACTCATATGCTCCGTACTCGAATACAAGTTTCGACTCGTGCGCCGGCTCGTGGAGGAGGGCATGGCAAGCGGGGAATTCCGCGCGGAGGATCCCGACATATCCGCGATTCGAATCATCGGGGCGAGCAACGCATTTTCCGCCGCCGTCAGCAATTCCGTCCGGTACGGATACGGCGCCGAAAGGCTTCCGGGCATCTCCTACGATGAGACGGCGCGGGAGTCGTTTTTCAGCGGACTGTTTCACGGACTGTTGCCGTAATCCGGCTTCCTTGTACATTGGGTGCAAATAAGGTATAATCAAGAGGAAGTTTTTTGGGCGGGCAATATGAAATTTACGGAAAACGGCGATATCATTCAAATTGAAGATCTGGTCTTTGAATACGGACGGGCGGAAGCGGAAGACGGGTACGATCCGCATCGCGGCGCCGCCGGCGGCGCGATTTTTCCCAACGCGGTGGATCACGTCACGCTTTGCGTTGCGCGTGGCAGCTTTACGGCCGTCATCGGGCGGAACGGATCCGGGAAATCCACCCTCGCAAAGAATCTCAACGCCTTGCTCCTGCCGACGGGCGGACGCGTGATCGTGGATGGCTTCGACACGTTGGACGAGGCGGCGCTGTGGGATATCAGGCAACGGGTGGGGATGGTGTTTCAAAATCCGGACAATCAATTGGTTTCCGCCGTCGTGGAGGACGACGTGGCGTTCGGGCCCGAAAATTTGGGTGTGGCGCCCGATGAGATCCGAACGCGCATTCGCGATTCCCTCGCCGCCGTGGACATGTACGAACACAGGAAGATGGCGCCGCACCTCCTGTCCGGAGGCCAGAAGCAGCGGGTGGCCATCGCGGGCGTCATCGCCATGCACCCGGAGATCATCATCTTCGACGAACCCACCGCCATGCTGGATCCGGAAGGACGCGCGGAGGTGATGGGCATCATCGGACGTTTGCGCAAAGAGAAGATCACGGTCGTGCTGATCACGCATTTTATGGAGGAGACGTTGGACAGCGACCGGGTCGTCATCATGGACCGGGGGCGCGTGGCCATGGACGGAACGCCCGCCGAGATATTTTCCCGCACGGAGGAGATCGAAGCGTTGGGACTGAAACTGCCGTTTGCCGTGGAACTGTGCGCGCGGTTGCGCGAGCGGGGGCTCGATGTGCCGGGCGATCTGCTCACGGAAGACGAACTGTCGGCATATTTATTGACATTGTACCGGAAAGACGGCTTTCCGGCCTGAAGAGAGAAGCGAGCATTTGAAACATGTCCATCAGAGTCGAACATCTGACGCATATCTACAATAAGGGTTTGGCCTACGAAACGAAAGCCGTGGACGATGTGGGTTTCACCGTCGAAGACGGGGAATTCATCGGCATCATCGGTCATACCGGTTCGGGAAAGTCCACGCTGATTCAGCATCTCAACGGCATTCTCAAGCCGGAATCGGGCAGGATCTTTGTCGGGGACGTCGAGATTACCGCAAAGAACATCAAGATGAACCAAATCAGGAAACGGGTCGGCCTGGTGTTTCAGTATCCCGAGTATCAGCTTTTCGAAGCGACGGTGCGCAGTGACGTCGCGTTCGGTCCCGGGAATTTGGGTCTGCCGGAGGACGAAATCGAAGATCGCGTGCGGGAGGCCTTGCGGTTGGTCGGCTTGGACTTTTCGACCTATGCCGATCGGTCGCCCTTTGAGCTGTCGGGCGGACAGAAACGAAGGGTCGCCATTGCGGGCGTCATCGCAATGCGTCCCGAAGTGCTGATCCTCGATGAGCCCACGGCCGGACTCGACCCCAAAGCGCACGGGGATATCTTGCGCATGGTGCGCTCCGTCAGGGATCGCACCTCAGGCATCGTGATATTGGTCTCCCACAACATGAGCGACGTCGCGGAGATGGCGGATCGGGTCTTCGTGATGGATCGGGGCAGACTCGTCCGCGCCGCCGCCCCGGCGGAGGTGTTTGCCGAGGCGGATTTCCTGAGATCCATCGGTCTGGACGTTCCGCCCGCAACGCGCATGGCGAATACGCTCATGGGGGAGGGGTTTGCGCCGGATCGGACGATCCTGACGCTCGGCGAGATGGCGGATTTCCTCGCGGGCCGTTTGGGGGGCAGGGCATGATCAGGGACATCACGCTGGGGCAATACTATCCCGAATACAGCAGGATCCACAAGTTGGATCCGCGCCTGAAGATCATCGTGACCCTTGTCTACATCGTATCGCTTTTTCTGATCGAGGATTTTGCCGGTTATGCGATCGCGCTGGTTTCGATGGGGGCCGTCATCGCGCTTTCAAAGGTGCCGCTTCGGTTCATGCTTCGGGGTTTGAAACCGATCATCCTCATCATCGTCTTCACATTCACCCTGAACATGTTGATGACAAAGGGGACGATCCTCTGGGAATGGGGTTTCTTTCGGATCACAAAAGAAGGTCTGTACAACGCGATCTTCATGGCGGCGCGCCTGATCTTCCTCATCGTCGGTTCTTCCGTCCTTACGCTGACGACGAAACCGATCAAGCTGACGGACGGCATCGAGAGTCTTCTGAAGCCTTTCAGACGGTTTGGGCTTCCGGCGCACGAATTGGCCATGATGATGACGATCGCCTTGCGGTTCATCCCCACGTTGCTTGAGGAAACCGATAAGATCATGAAAGCGCAACAGGCCAGGGGCGCGGATTTTGAGACGGGCGGTTTGCTTCGGAGGGCCAAGGCGTTGGTGCCGCTCCTGGTTCCGCTGTTTGTGGGCGCTTTCCGCATCGCGCAGGATTTGGCGATGGCCATGGAGGCGCGGTGTTACCGGGGCGGGGAAGGACGAACAAAGCTGAACATGCTGAAGTTTCGCAGGCGTGACGCCCTTGCGATCGGGTTTACGGCGCTGTATCTGTCCGGCATTGTGGCGGAGAGGATACTGCTTTGAATCTGCGAAGAAAAATCGGTACGCGGTTTTGGGTGCAGGCTTCTGTCATCGGAGGCGTGTACGCGGCGCTGACCGTGGCGTTTGCGCCCCTCAGCTACGGCCCCATGCAGGTGCGCATAGCGGAAGCGTTGACCGTGTTGCCGTATTTTACGCCGGCTGCCGTTCCGGGACTTTTCGTCGGCTGCCTTGCGGCAAACATCGTCAGCCCCTATGGCGTTCCCGATATGATACTCGGCAGTCTGGCGTCTTTCATAGGGGCGTTTTTTTCCTATAAGCTGCGAAAGCGGTCTCTTCTCGTTCCCCTCCCTCCCGTCCTTGCCAACGGGATCATCATCGGCGGCATGCTCTATTTCGTCTACGGCGTCGAACCTTCTCTGTGGATCGACATGGCGTGGGTGGCTGCGGGGGAATTGTTGGCTTGTTATGCGTTGGGTTATCCTCTGCTGAGATATTTGAAACGCCACGGGCGGATATTCCGGTTGTGACGAAGCGGGTGACGGGTATGGGCATCGTAAAAAAATTGTATGCAAAGTTCATTCAAAACGACGAACTGCCGTTGGAAGCGCGTGTTTTGAATACGGCAAGTTTTTTGGGATTGGGCGCCGTTCTCGTCGCGACCTTGGCCCGCATCATCGAAGGCGTGGGGTTCATTCCGTTGATCGCAATGGGCGCCATGCTGATCGGCGTCGTCGCAGTACTCATCACGACGAACATCTACCATCTGTACAAAGTGAGCGTATGGGTGGTGCTGATCTCTTTCAGCGATCTCCTGTTTCCCATCGTCTTCCTGACGAACGGCGGCAGCGACAGCGGGCTCTCCGCCTATTTCGTCCTGTCCGTGACGATCATCTTCATGTTGTCCAAAGGAATGTCGCGCGTCGTAATGATCTGCATACACCTGACGTTGGTCGTCGCCCTGTACATCTTGGATTACAAAGACGCGATTCCGATCATTCGGCTGAACGAGTACCAGTTGCTGATCGACCATTTGCAATCCGTCATCGTCACGGGGCTGTTCATCGGCTTCTGCGTCGTGTTTCTCTATGCGATATATGAAAACGAAAAAAACAAAGAAGCCAAAGCGAGCAAGGCAAAGAGCGAATTTCTCTCCAACATGAGCCACGAGATACGCACGCCCATGAACGCGATCATCGGTATGACGAATATCGCGGGCGCGACGGAGGATCCGGAGAAGAAAGATTACTGCATCAGGCGGATCGGAGAGGCTTCCGAGCACCTGTTGTCACTGCTCAATGACATATTGGATATGTCGAAGATCGAAGCGGAGAAATTGGAACTTGCGCCGACGGAGGTGTCTTTCCGCGCGATCATGGAGAAAGTCTCCGGCATTGTGAGCTTCAAGATGGAGGAAAAACATCAGGTGTTTCAATACGGGATCGACGACGCCGTTCCGGAGTTTGTCCTCGCGGACGATCAGCGCATCACGCAGGTGATCGCGAACCTGCTGTCCAACGCGAACAAATTCACGCCCGAATACGGGCGGATCGGCGTTCACGTTTTTCTGACGGAGGAGCGCGCCGGGCATGTCGAACTGCAGGTCGATGTGACGGACACGGGCATAGGCATCAGCGACGAACAACAGAAACGGCTGTTCAATCCTTTCCAGCAGGCGGACGCGAGCACCACGAGGAAATACGGAGGCACGGGGTTGGGCTTGGTCATCACAAAACACATCGTCGAGCTGATGGGCGGAAAGATATGGATCGTGTCGAAGCCCGGGGAAGGCGCAACGTTTTCCTTTACAATCGTCGTGGAAAAATTGGACGCCGACGCGATTCGGGCAAGGCGCCGGTGCAGCGAAGGCGGGGACTGCGGCGCGGGGAAGGATGAGATTCCCGACTGCGGCGCGTTCAGCCTGTTGTTGGCCGAAGATGTCGAAATCAACAGGGAGATCGTTGAAGCGCTGCTCGAACCCACGCACATACGCTTTGACGCCGTGGAAAACGGCAGGGAAGCCGCAGAGCGTTACCGGACCGCGCCGGATGATTATCATATCATACTGATGGACATTCAGATGCCCGAAATGGACGG
>JAISML010000122.1 GCA_031276775.1 Eubacteriales Family XIII. Incertae Sedis bacterium
CCGAAGAGGAACAGTTCGAAGTCTACAAGTCCGTTGTGCAGGAAATGCAGCCGTATCCGGTCATCTTCAGGACTTTGGACATCGGCGGGGACAAAAACCTTCCCTACCTGAATCTGCCCAAAGAACTCAATCCTTTTCTCGGCTGGCGGGCGATTCGCATATGTTTTGACAGGATAGACCTCTTCAAAACCCAGTTGAGGGCGATGCTCAGAGCCGGCGCTTTCGGCAAGATCAAGATCATGTTTCCGATGATTTCCGGTTTGGCGGAGACGAGAAAGGCAAAATCGATACTGACGGAAGTGAAGAGCGAACTCGAGGCGGGGAATATCCCTTTCGATCCGGACATTGAGATCGGGCTGATGATAGAGATTCCTTCCTCCGCGACGATCGCGGACGTTTTGGCCAAGGAAGTGGATTTTTTCAGCATCGGCACAAACGATCTGATTCAGTACGCCTTGGCCGCCGATCGCATGAACGAACGGATAGCCCATCTGTACGATCCGCTTTGCCTTCCGGTTCTCAGACTGATCAAAAGCGTGATCGACGCGGCGCACGCTGCGGGCATATGGGTCGGCATGTGCGGGGAAATGGCCGCCGATCCCGTGTCCGTGCCGGTTCTGCTCGGGATGGGACTCGATGAATTTTCCATGACGGCTTCGTCGATCCCTGAGGTGAAGCAGATCATCCGCGCCACGTCCTATGCGGCGGCGAAAGAATTGGCGGATCGGGTGATGCGCACGGAGGAATCCGACGAGATAAAGTCGCTCGCAAACGCGTTCTCATCGGAGGTTCGCGCGTGCATCGACGCAGGGAGACGGAAAAATCCGGACGTGCAGGACGTGCAGTAAGAAGGGAGTTGGGTATGTCGAACATAAGATTGCGATCGGATGAAGATTTGATTCTGCTGCATGTGAAAGCGGACGACAGGCGTCAGGTGATCGAGGCGCTTGGACGGAGGGTTGAGGCGAAAGGATATATCAACGAACGGTTTATTCCGAGATTGTTGGAACGGGAAGAGGCTTTCCCGACCGGCATCGAGACGGCGTATCCGATCGCGATCCCCCACATCGGCGGAGATTGCACGCAACCGTTCCTTGCCGTTGCGGTTCTGGACGAACCTGTCATGTTCGGCGATATGGGAGGCGTAAAGTCCGAACTCGCCGTGCGGCTCGTATTTCTGTTTGGCATCACGGCGCCCGAAGATCAGGTGCAGGTGTTGAAGAATTTCATGGCGGCTTTCACCATGCGTGAACACTTGGAATCCCTTTTGGGGATCGAATCCGAAATTGCGGGGCTTGAACTGTTGGAAACGCTGTTGGGAGATGGATTTGAAGCGGTCTACCGATGACCGTTCGGATGTGGAAAGGAGGTTTGTATCGGGATACGGGGGAACACGGATTCATGTTTGTGTGCGTTATTGCTCGGGGGAATGGCGAAGCAAGGAAGGCTTGAACCATTCCGAAATGCGAGGAGGGGAAAAGTGATCAAAATAGTTGTAGCCTGCGGAGGCGGCATATTCACGACGACACTTGTGACCGATCAAATCAAAGAGATACTGAAGAAGGCAAAGATCGCACATAAAGTAACGCCGGCAAAGCTCACAGAGGTGGCGAGCATCAGCGATGCGGATCTGATCGTTGTGACGGGCAAGTTTGGCACGGACACAAAGAATGTGGCCAACATCCCGATCATCGCCGGCATCGCTTTGGTGACAGGTGTGGGAAAAGAAGAATTTGCGGACGATTTGGTGAAAAAAGTAAAAGAATTGGAGGGTGTGGAGTAACATGGAAACGATAAAACTGATCCTCGATTTATTCGGCGCCAGCATTTTTGTGCCCATCATCGTTTTTATTCTGAGCCTTGTCATGCGCGTTCCTCCGGGTCAGGCGCTCAAAGGCGCGATTTACATGGGCATCGGTTTGACGGCGTTTAATGTCCTGCTCGGAGCGTTGACGGGACAGATGGGACCGATCATCACGGAAATGGTCAACAACACCGGCGTCAATCTTCCCGTTTTGGACATTGGGTGGCCCGCCGCTTCCGTCATCGTATACGCGAACTACATAGGTTTGTTTTTCATTCCCTTTGGGCTTGCGGTGGATCTTCTGCTGTACGTCACGAAATGGACGGATACGTTCCATCCCACGGATATCTGGAATTACTATTTCTTCGTCTTTTGGGCCGCGATCATCCAGTTGCAGACCGGAAGCTTCGCGCTCGGCATCGTCGCCGGCGTACTGCTCAATCTGATTCTGTTGCTTTTGGCCGACTGGGTGGCGCCCGCGATGGAATGCTATTACGGTTATCAGGGCGTCGTGAGCACTTGTTATTGCTCGGTCAGTTGCGTGCCGATTGCCGTCCTGATCCGGTGGGTCTTCAAAAAAACGGGTCTGAACAAAATTCAGCTGAGCCCGAGCATGTTGCGCGACAAGTTCGGTTTCTGGGGAGAACCGGTCACCATGGGGCTGATCATCGGCTTGGCGGTATCCGTCGTCGCGAAGATATCCGGTTTGGGCGTGCTGGACAACTGGGCGATCATCCTCAAGACCGCCATCATGGTCGGTGCGATGATGGCGATCTATCCCGCCGTATCCGGCTTGTTCGTCAAAGGTCTCATCCCCATCACGCAGACCTTGAACGCGCGCATGAGAAGCGGGCAAATCAAAAGGAAGCAGATGAACATCGCCATAGATCCCGCCGTGTTCTTCGGCGAAGAGGCGAACATCGCCACAGGGCTGGTGCTCATCCCCGTCATGATCCTGTTTGCCATCTTTCTTCCGGGGAATACCGTCCTGCCGCTCGCCGATCTGCCCGCCCTGCCGTTTATGATGATCGGCATCACCTGCGTGGTCGGCGGAAACGCGTTGGCGGGCATCGTGACGGGCATCCTGTGGATATCCATCGGATTCCTGATGAATTCGGAAGTCGCGCCGGTCTTTACCGACGCGGCCATCGCCGTAGGCGCCGTCGACGAATCCGCGGGGGATTCCATGGTCAGCAGTCTGATCGTCGGCAACAATCCGATCGCCTGGGTGGTCTACAAGATGTTCACCTTGCCAGGCACCCTGAAGTACGTGGGCATCGCGGTTTGTTTCGCCGTATACCTCGTCGTCTACTTTCTGTTCCGGAAAAACAAGAAAGCCTGGCAACTTGCCGCAGGGGGAACGGAAGAGTATTTCGCTGAGAAAGAAGCAATTTGGAACGCGGCTCAGGCAAACGCAAACGCGTAACCGCTCAAGCCGGAGTTTGCTGTGCCGCGGGGACGCCGTGTTCGGCGTTCCCGCGGCAAGGGCGATCTGTAAAGGATGATACACCATGAGAAAATACAAAGCGCTGGTTACGGGCACATTCAGCGAGAACGGGCTCAGAAGATTGCGCGAAGTGGCGGACTGCGAGTACCGCGATTGGCAACTTGCGAAAAGACCGTACACGCAGGAAGAATTGAAAACCATGATCCAAGGCAAAGACATCCTCATCGTGGAGATGACGGAAGTGCACAAAGAAGTGATCGAATCCGCTTCCGATCTGAAGATCATCGGATGCTGCCGCGGACTGAGGGGGGATGACCTGACCGTGGACGTTCCCGCCTGCAACGAGAGGAAGATACCGATACTCAACGCGCCCGGCCGCAACCTGAATTCCGTGGCCGAGTTCACCATATTCCTCACGCTCGGCATTTTGCGCAAGGTGCGTCCGGCCATCAATTGGTTTTACGACGCGCAGTGGAAAGAGTGGTTGGATTTCTACACGACGTTCAGAACCGGGGAAATCAGGGGACGGACCGTCGGCTTGATGGGTTTCGGAAACATCGGGAAAATGGTGGCGGCGCTGTTCAACGCCTTTGGCGCAAAGGTGATGGCCTATGACCCTTTCGTGAACGATCCGGATGTCTACCGCCAATACAACACGGCAAAAACGGACGCCCAAACGCTGTTTCGGGAAGCCGATATCGTTTCGCTGCATATGAATGTCAATGACGACACCAAAGCGTTCGTGAACGCGGAATTGCTCGGTCTTATGAAACCGACCGCGTTTCTCGTCAATTCCGCGCGCGCGGCCATCGTTGACAGGGACGCGCTTTATGACGCGCTTGCGGGCGGAAAGATCGCGGGGTACGCGACGGACGTTTACCACAGGGAACCCTGCAATCCGGAAACCGAACCGCTTTTGGCGCTCGACAATGTGTTTGGAACGCCGCATTTGGGCGGCACCGCGGACGAAGTGATTCAAAATCATTCGAACATCATCATGGATGACATAGAGAGGCTTCTGCGGAAAGAAACGCCGAAATTCATCCTGAATCCGCAGGTGCTCGACGCGTTTTATCGGCAGCTTGCATGAATCGGAGAGAGGAGACCATGTACACACAGAGCTATGTGATAAAAAACCAAACAGGACTTCACGCCAGGCCCGCGTCCCTTTTTGTCAAAACCGCGAATCAATTCAGCTCAAGCATCAAAGTCAGGAAAGACGACGAGGAAGGGGATGCGAAGAGCATCATCTCCGTTTTGACGCTCGGAGCCGGCATAGGCGCGACGATTTCAATCAGCGCTTCGGGTGTGGATGAAACCGAAGCGGTGCAATCCCTGATCGGATTGATGGATACATTTACGGAATGAGGCGACGGTCACGGAGAAATTATTTTCAATATTGAAATTATGGGATGCGCGCTTTACAGTATAGTCAATAGGAAAATATTTTTCTGTGTGTCGTCCGTGTATGATTCGCGAAAATCCGGACGCAAAGCCGACAGCTTTGTTTGACGGTGACGGAGGACAAAACAACGAGGTGGAGTCAGAGGTTTACAATCAATCGGGATCGTTGATCCTCAGAACGGCGTATCTCTATTATTTGAAAGGAAAGACGCAGCAGGAGATCGCCAACGTACTGAATGTTTCGGTGCCGACGGTGTCCAGATTGGTAAAAAAAGCCAAAGACGAAAAAGTCGTTGAATTTGTGATTCGGGATCCGTATATTCAGAGCATTGAAATGGAGGAGAAGCTCAAACAGGTTTTTAAGTTGCGGGACGTCATTGTCGCGCCGACGCCGTTCCTGCCCCTGCATGGAAAGACGATGCAGGGATTTGAGGGAAACGCGCGGAGGGCGGTGGCGCTCGAAGGAGCCAGATACGTGCAGAGGATAATCGGAGATCACGATATCCTGGGCGTCAGTTGGGGAAAAACGATCCACGCGCTGATTCACTTTTTGAATCCGTGCCGGAAGATCAACGCCGGATTTGTGACGATGCACGGCAGCATCGTGGGTTGCAATCCCGATATGGATGTGCGCGCGCTTGTCGCCAGAATGAGCATGGCGTTCGGAGGGCGGAACTACTCGTTGCTCACGGAGGGCTTTGTCAGCACCGGGGAAATACTGGAGATCATACGGACCGAGGTGAATGTCAACAGGGTCTTTGAGATGTTTGATCGGATCACGATCTCCCTTGCGGGTGTGGGCGCCTTTTATCCGGAGCGCGAATCGATGCTCTACGAAACGGGATACTACATTTCGGAATCGGACTTGAAAGATTTGAGGAGCAAAGACCTGATGGGCGACATTCTGTTGAGATTTTTCGATTCCCAAGGGAACGAATGCGACAGTTTGTTTAAGGAGAGGACGTTGGGCATCGATCTCGAAACTTACAAAAAAATCAAGACGAAGGTCGTCCTTGCCGCGGATCGGAAAAAATCAAATGCCGTTTTGGGCATTATCAAAGGCGGTTTGGCGGATGTGCTCATTGCGGATTACAGTCTGGCGAATACGTTGTTGGAACTGAACTCGAATAACTCATTGAAAGGTATGCGGAAAGGAGAATAATCATGTATATCGATCCCCTGTTTATGCAATTTGCGGATGGAATTGACAGAGAAAAATTTATCATCGCCACTTACTATGTGGCGACCGAACGCGGCACGGAGTCCGTGAAATACGCGGCGGCGCTGGCTGTTGAACAGACGACGGGCACATGGACGCCCGTGCCGGGCGAAACGCCGGAGGTCCGGTTTCGCCACATGGGGCGCGTGGTGGGCATCTACGAGATCCCCGCGCACATCGGTCCGTTGCCTCCGGAAATCAAGACGCGGCACTACGTGATACGCATTGCGTTCCCGCACGACAACTTCGGCCCGAACTTTGCGATGCAACTGACGACCGTGCTCGGCAATGTATCCTACATGGGACATCTGAAGTTGATGGACATTGAGTATCCGGAATCCTACCTGAAAGAATTCCAGGGTCCGAAATTCGGCGTCGAAGGCATTCGGAAACTGCTCGGCGTGTATGACCGTCCGTTGCTCAACAACATGATCAAACCGTGTACGGGCTTGGACGTCCAACAGACGGCGGATCTGGCTTACGAAGTGGCGCTCGGCGGCGTGGACATCATCAAGGATGACGAATTGGTGGCGGATGCGCCGCATTGTCCGCTGATCGAACGGGTGAAAGCCGTAATGGCCAAGCTCAAAAGGGCCGACGAG
>JAISML010000184.1 GCA_031276775.1 Eubacteriales Family XIII. Incertae Sedis bacterium
AAAAACGAAAATTTCAAGCCGCCCAGGATCGGTTTGTCCGTATGCCTTTTCATCGTGTCGGTTCTCATGCTTCTCGCCTCATATTTCATGGGCTTGGACGAGATGATATTCGGCTCGCAGTTCTTCTATATCGCACTCGCCATGGGCGTCGTCGGCACGTTTCTGTTTTTCTTCTCGTTGTCCGGCTTCTTCCTGAAATTGTTTCGGCAGAGCAGGCGTATCTATCTGAAAGGCCTCAATATGTTCGTACTGCGTCAGATCAACAGCAAGATCAACACGACCTATGTGTCCGTGAGCATGGTCTGCCTGATGTTGTTCATCTCGATCGTCACCCTGTCCTCCGGCATCGGCATTTCGAACAGGATTTCCGAGTCGATGGAAAACAACATTCCTTTCGACGCGAGTCTCGTCGCGACCGCGGCGGTCGATGGTCGCGATGTGACCGTCAACAATTATCCCGGCTTCGATTTGATTCGCATTGCCGAGGAGAAAGGGATCCGATTGGACGATTTCGCGGAATCTTACTGGACGACGCGCTTCTACGGCGTGGATGGGCAGACGGAGCGCGCCGTCGCGAAAGAGTTGATGAACATCGGGCCGCGGTTCATGAAATTGTCGGATTTCAATCTGATCCTGGAACGCAGGGGCATTGCGCCCATCACGCTGAAACCGGGGGAGTGCGCGCTTAATTCCTCCGATTCAAACAGCGAATACCGGAAAAAGCTCAATGCGTTTGCGGAGAGCGCTCCGTCCATCACGGTCGGAGGAACCCGTCTTACCGCAGATGCCTCACGTCTGTATCGCTATGCTCTGAACGTTACGCAAAATCCGGGCATGGCGGTGACAGTCGTCGTTCCGGATGAACTTTTGGCCGGTGCGCGGCCTGTGGCGGATGTCCTTCAGATCATCTACAAGGGGGACGACAAGGGCTATGAAGCGCAATGCCGCGAAGCGTTGGCGCAGCTCAGTTTGCCCGGGAACGTCCTGAAATCGTTGGAAACCGGGGCAAGTGTAAGGGAGACGAGCAACACGGCCACTACGACCGTCGCGTACCTCGCCATTTACTTGGGCGTCGTGTTCCTGATCACTTCCGCCGCCGTACTCGCCATATCGCAACTCTCGGAAACGAGCGACAATGTGCACAGGTATGGACTGCTCCGCAAGATCGGCACAGACGACAGGATGATCCACAAAGCGTTGTTCGCGCAGATCCTGATCTATTTTGGCGTGCCTCTGCTTCTTGCTTTGGCGCATTCCGCGGTGGGCATCGGCATCATGAACAAACTCGTCCACATGTTGGGCAACGGCAGTATCCTCGGAAGCAGTCTGTTCATGGCCGCGATCATGCTGGTCATCTACGGCGGGTATTTCCTCGCGACCTATTTCAGCAGCAAGAACATGATCGCGCGGAGCAATTTGCAAAACAGTTAAAGAAGCGGGCATTCCGCGGGCGCAGCGCGCGCCGGGCGCCCGCGTGGAAGAAAGCAAGCGGCGTTCCGCAGGCGCAAAGCGCCTCGGGCGCCGTATGGGGGAAAGTACAATGAACATGATGTTGGTTTATTCTTTGATCATATTCGGCGTCGGCGTCCTTTTTATGGCGCTGGCCGGCATATCGTTCCGGATCCGGGCGATTCTCAACAAGCCGGCTTGGGGTGGGGCAACCATTCCCTGTGCGCTGTTGGGTCTGCCGATCTTTATCGTAGGCTCGGTGATGATATATATCTTCTATTGATGGTGTGAAGCGGGGGACTGCAGAAAAATCATATCATCCGCAGAGGATTTACAGATAAACAGATAGGGATTCGCCATTCGGAAAGAACGGCGAATCCCCTTTGCTTTTTGGCGTCAGTCGCGCAACTATACTGCGATTACGTTGATCGCACGCATTTTGTTGCTGTCTTTGGGATCAGGCTCCGTTTCGAATGTGACTTTCTGTCCCTCGGCAAGGGTTTTGAATCCATCGCCGGAGATGGAGGAGAAATGCACAAACACGTCGTCCCCACCGTCATCATCGGATATGAACCCATATCCCTTCTCAGAACTAAACCATTTCACAGTCCCGTTACTCAATTTATTACCTCCAATAATTCCCAGACAGTACCGACGCCTGATGTGAAAATCGCACGTCCCGTAAATCATCCAAGACAGCAATGACATACAAGACATGCGAGGTCATGTGGCATCAATACAAAGTACAGCTTATTATTACATGCGTTTCAGCATTTGTCAATGAAATTGTCAAAATTATTACGAAAATATTACAGAGCGTACGCTAACCGCGCCGGTGGAGGGGTGCGGCTGCACCGTATTCGGCGTCAGCCGGCGTTCGGACGCAGTTGCGACGCGATGGCGTAAAGATTGATTGTTGCGCAATGATGTGCCATAATTCTTTTGTAATGGTTACTGTGACAAAGGTTGGTCTGCGGACGCCGGAACCGAAGCCGCCGGCGCGGACCGGATTTACGGAGGGAATGGCAATGGATATCACGGCTCTGTATCAATTATCGTACGGGCTCTATGTGACGGGGGTAAAGACACCCTCCGGCTACGGAGGATGCGTCGTCGATGCTGTGGCGCAGGTGTCTGCGGGAGAGCGGCCCGTCATTGCGGTCGGCAGCATGAAGAACAATTTCACAAATGAGCGCATCAAAGCGGAAAAGGAATTTACGCTGTCCGTACTCGCGGGAAACGCGGATCCTTTCATCATCGCGAATTTCGGATTTCAATCCGCCCGGAACGCGGACAAATGGGTCAACGCGCCGCATACGGTGCGGGATGGGTTGCCCATTTTGAACGACGCGGTATCCTATGTCCGTCTGCGTGTGAACGATTTGAAAGAACTCGCCACGCATACGCTCTTTCTCTGTGACGTCACGGACGCTTGGAAAGGGCGGAACGGCAACCGACCGCTGATCTACGGGGACTATCAGCGGGACATGAAGGATGCGGCGATGGCGGCTTTCAAAGCGTTTTTGGCCACGCGGGACTAAGAAAGCGCAGATCGGCGTTTCTTCCGCCGTTTCGTTGCAAAACTGCGGCAGACGGTTCGTGCTGCGTTTGGTTGGCGGTCGATCGGGATGGGGTGCGGCGGAACCGAATGACGGCTCCGCCGTTTCTATTGCGGTCGGTGGGATCTGCACTGTAACGGCGGTATGCATATCTTTATGGGTATACATGGTATACATATTGGTATACATATTCGGCATACATATTTTTTGTCAAATTCGTGGTTTCGCTTGACAAAAATGTTAGAGAATGCTAACATATATATGTATGTTAGCATAAGCTAATATCGAGAACGAGCAGTCAGGAGGTAATCGGAAGTGAAAACACTTGGTTCCGCGAAAAAGGGAGAACTGGTCACGGTTCAGAAACTTCACGGGGATGGCGCGTTGCGGAAACGCAT
>JAISML010000186.1 GCA_031276775.1 Eubacteriales Family XIII. Incertae Sedis bacterium
TTCCGTTGCTGTATTTGTCCACCCAAGTGGGTGTGCAGCTCATGCGTCCCCGTGTGATCGAACGGCTGTCCGGGTCGTAGGTGAGATCGACGCGCGCGATCATTCCCTGCTCGGTGTACTTGCCCATGCTTGTGTCCAAGGTTTCGCGGCGCTGGTTTGAAATGAAATTGCCCATCGACCAGAACACGGGAACGCGTTTGCCGGTTTCCGGGTCGGTGAGCGTCTCAAACGGTTGGAGGACATGCGGATGGGAGGCGAAGATGATGTCCGCGCCGAAACCGACGAGCATTTCGGCCGCTTTCCTTTGATGCCCGTTGGGTTGCCTTTCGTATTCGTTGCCCCAATGGAATACGCAGATCAATATTTCCGCGCCGTCCGCCCTTGCGCCGTCCATGGACTGTTTGACGGCTTGCATGTCCGCATCCAAGGACGCCCAACCGAACGAATTGATGAGACTGCGGGTTTCCGCGCTCATGCCGATGCCGTTGATCGTGCGGTTGTCCGCGGATACGGACGTTTCGTAGGTGTAGGCGACAATGCCGATTTTGACGCCTTTCACCTCTGTGATCAGATAATCCTTTTCGGTTGCGTCCTTTACGCTCCCCGTCACCAACAGTCCGGCGCCGGCGGCGACGTCGATCGTGCGTCCGATGCCGCTCGGCCCCCTGTCCAGCATATGGTTGTTGGCGGTGACTCCCACGTCGAACCCTGTGTCTTTCAGGACGTTCGCCAATTGATCGGGCGTCGAGAAGAGCGGATATCCACTGTACGGTGTGCCGCCGAAAGTCAGCTCGAGGTTGCAGACGGCGAGATCGGCGGATTCGATATAAGGCTTTGCGTGGGGGAAATATTCGCTGAAATCATAATTGCCGCCGCCCCGGTCCGCGGCGGTGATCTGCGTGCTGTGCACGATCACGTCGCCCACACAGACGATGCTGATCTCCGCAGGGTCGGATTTCACCGGCTTCTCCTGTTTCGCAGGAGGCTCGTTTTGCCGGCGCGCCCGGCTTTGCGCATCATCGGTCGCGGATGCCTGTTCGGGAAGAAATACCCGATCGATCAGCCGGTAGACGCCAAATCCCGCCGCCGCGATAAAAACAACGAGGATCAGCGAGAATATTCCGCGCCTTATCCTGCGTCTGCGTTTGCGGTTGGACTTGCTTCGTGCCGCTCGTTCGCGTGACATGACCGTCCCTCATCGCCGGATCGCAACGGACGCGGGTCTCCGGCGCCTTCGTTTACTTCCCCGACAGATTGATGATTGGCTTGTTGAACAAACAATTGTCCGGTTCATCCGGAAGCGGCAACGGATAATTCCCGCTGAAACAGGCGGTGCAAGCGGGACAATCCGCCTCCCTCAGGATGCGGGACAGGGTTTCGTGCGAGAGATAGGCCAGGGAATCCGCCCCCAGCATCTCCGCGACCGCTTGTTCCGATCGTCCCACGGCGATGAGTTTGTCCCGATCCGGCACATCGGTGCCAAAATAACAGGGGTATCGGAACGGCGGCGCCGATACGCGCAGATGAACCTCTTTCGCTCCCGCGTTTCGCAGAGCCGAAACGATGCGCGCGGATGTCGTGCCTCGAACGATGCTGTCGTCTATGAGGACCAACCGCTTGTCCTGTACATTGGCGGACAGGGGATTGAGTTTGAGCCGCACGTCCCGTTCGCGCCTGCCTTGCGAAGGTTGGATGAACGTCCTGCCGATATACCGGTTTTTGATGAGACCGGAAACGTTCGGCAAACCCGCCCGCTCGGCATAGCCCGCCGCCGCCGAAAGTCCCGAATCGGGAACGGCCACGACGATGTCCGCATCGACGCCGCATTCCTCCGCCAATGCGCAACCCATGCGCCGCCTGGCCAATTCCACGCTTGCGCCGTTTATGAAACTGTCGGGTCGGGAAAAGTAGATGAATTCAAAACTGCAAAAGGAAGGCGTTTTCTCCAAGCCCGCGTCGATCGACAGGAGCGAGTCGTTTTCGATGAGGACGATCTCACCCGGTTCCACGTCGCGCAGGACTTCGCCGCCTACCGCGTCGATGGCGCATGTTTCCGAAGCGAAGATGTAATGACCCCGCAGTCTGCCGATGGAGAGCGGGCGGAAACCGTTCGGATCCCTTGCGGCCAACATTTTTTTTGGGCTCATGGCCAGGAGCGAATAGGCGCCCTTGATGCGATGCATGGTGTTCTTCATCGCTTCCTGTATGGAGGACGACCGCAACCTTTCCTGTACGATCAAATAGGCGATGATCTCGCTGTCGCCCGTGGAGTGGAAGATGCCTCCTTGTTGCTCGATCTCGTGCCGGAGCGAACCGGCATTGATCAGGTTGCCGTTGTGCGCGATGGCGAGATTGCCCTTGAAATGGCTTACCGCAATGGGTTGCGCATTTTCCACATTGTTGTCCCCGGTGGTGGAGTAACGTACATGACCGATGGCGGAATTGCCGGGCATGGCGCGCAGCGTCGTCTCGTCAAATACGTCCATGAGCAATCCCAAATCCTTGCGGCATGAAATTACGCCGGAGTTGTTCACCGCGATCCCGCAGGATTCCTGGCCGCGGTGTTGGAGTGAAAAAAGCCCCAGAAAAGTGTCTATTGCCGGATTGATGTTGTTGCCCGGCGGGGAGGCGATGCCAAAGACGCCGCATTCCTCCCGCAGACGTCCGTCCGAACCTGTGTCCATGCGCGACTCACCTTCCATATTTTTGCTCCAATGACTTTTGCGTAAACGCACGGAACAGTGGGTGGGAACGATTCGGGCGGCTTTTGAATTCGGGATGGTACTG